>JBQELM010000017.1:0-14443 GCA_052103915.1 Mycetocola sp.
GGGTCAAGGGTGAGGATGATCGCACCCGACTTCATCAGCGGAACAACCTGCTCGCTGACCTTACCGAGGATGACGTCGGGAACAGCGAGGATCACAACGTCGGCGGCGGCCGACGCGGTCTCGATGTCGGACAGCTCGCGGCCGGCCTCACGGATGCGCTCCTGGCCCGCGGGCGACGCCTCAACGTACAGGGCGTTGTAGTCGCTCTTGGCGAAGTTGTTGGACACGCGCGTGCCCATCTTGCCGCCTGCGCCGATGACGGCAACGGTCAGATTGGTGGTGGCAACCTCAGACATTGTTCTTGCTCCTTAGATATTCCATGGTTGTACGGGTCCACTCGGCCTCGCGGCGAGCGGTGGCTTGTGCTTGCTCAGATTCGGGAACGTCGTCGCGCCAGGGCAGCCAGAACTCAACGATCTGGTTGATGCCGCGTTCGGCGGGACGGACGGCCTCGCGGAAGGTGTCGTAGTCCAGGCGCCCCTCACCGAGGGCCGTTCCGGTGTAGATGAACCCCACCCAGCCGGGATTGCGGCTGAAGTTGAAGTCCTTGACGTGCCAGTTCAGCGTGCGCGGGGCGCACCGCTGGACAACATCGGCCGGCTGCTCAAAGTTCGCAACCGTGTTGGCCGGGTCAAGGCAGATACCGATCAGTGGGTGGTCGAGGGCATCAACAAGAGCCACGAGCTCCGTGCTGGAGACCTGCTCGTAGGTTTCCAGTGCCAGGCTCACACCCGCAGCCTCCAGCTCAGGGGCGATCGCGCGCAGCCGGCGCTCCGACTCGGCTGCATCCGGCCGGTCGTCCCCGCTGGTCCACATGCTGCGCAGCAGTGTGACGCCCAGAGCCTCGGCGATGCCGAGGTAGCGGCGGAGGTGCTCCGGATCGGTGCCCCTGGTGCCCAGCTCCAGAACGATGCCGAGTGCGTCCGCGTGGGCACGGATGGCCGCAAGACGGTCGGTGGTGGCGTCCTCGATGGGGGCGTAGTCGCAGATCTGGAAGACGGTTCCGCCGAGTGCGGCGGTGTCGTCGAGCATCTGCTCCAGCGTCATCGGGTTGTCCACCCGATCGGAGAACCGCCAGAAGTAGGCGTAGGTGCTCAGGCCGATGCGCGTGCCCCGCTCGGTGCCGGGGTTCAGCTCAGTTCTGGTGCTCATGACTGTCCCCCGCTCAGCAGTGCTGCCTCGTCCAGGATCGCGGCCACGGCCTCCGGGTCGTGTGCAAAACGGCCGAGGAACAGTCCGCCAATACGGTCCCCACCCTGCTCAGCAGCCAGACGGGTCAGCAGGCCTGGCCCGGCACTTCCGCCGTAGATCACCCGGCTCCCCGCGCGGAGCGGCATCTGGGCGAGGGCGTCGTCAATACTGGCGACCACCTCTGCAACGTAGTCGGCCGCGGCCGGCTCCGGCGCACCGATGGCCCACTGCGGCTCGTACGCCACAAGCACCGCACCGCTCTGAGCCGCGGCATCCGCATCGGCCAGGGCCGCACGCAACTGCTCGGCAACCTCAAGCGCAGCCACCGCTGGTGGTGCCTTCTCCAGTTCGCCAACGCAGAGCAGGGGAACAAGTCCCGTGCGGTACGCGGCCGACACCTTCCGGGCGATCACCGCGTCGTCCTCGTGGAATAGCGCACGGCGCTCGGCGTGACCGATCTCGACCAGTCCCGTGCCGAGCTCTGCGAGCTCCACACCGGAGACCTCTCCGGTGTACGCGCCGTTGTCCTCCCAGAACATGTCCTGGGCGCCAAGAGCAACGGTTCCGCCCGCGGCGGCGATGGCATCACGCACAGGGACGAGGGACGGAAACGACGGGATGACAAACAGCTCGGCCACACCGCTGCGCACCGCGGGGTGCGTTGCAGCGATCTCGCCGATTCGCCGTGCCCAGTCGATGGCCTGCTGATGACCGAAGTACATCTTCAGGCTCACACCGATACTGACGCGGCTATCACCGCCTGCCGGGGTCAGCATGAGGGTGCGGTCTCCACAGCAATCGGGTTCCCCGCCTCGTACTCACCAATCAACGCCACCTTCTCAGCCGACGCACTCGACTCATCAAACCGGTACGTCAACCACTCACGAACCAGACGCTTCGCCAACTCAATACCAACCACACGCTGACCCATGCACAACACCTGAGCATTGTTAGACAGCACCGCACGCTCCACAGAGAACGAATCATGAGCCGTCACCGCACGAACACCAGCAACCTTGTTCGCCGCAATCGCCACACCCAAACCAGTGCCACAGAAAATCAGCGCACGATCAGCCTCACCAGAGGCCACCTTCTCCGCCGCAGCAACCGCAACACTCGGGTACGCCGTGTGCGAGTCAGCATCAACACCCACATCAACCAGCGACGCCACCAGGCCCTCGGCCTCCAGAGTCGCCTTCACGATCTCCTTGTAATCAAAACCAGCATCATCAGAACCAATAACCAGGCGAAGCTTCTCAGTCATGCGTTGTGTCCTTACTCGTGTGGGTTGTGGGGTCGGGGGCGTCGGAAGCGATCAGCCGACTAGGCGGTGGGCCGCTCAGCGAGAACGGCGGCGATCGCCGTGACGATGAGGGCGAAGGAGTGCGCTCCGGCGTCGGGGGTGCCGAGGCTCTTCTCCGCGTGCGGACGGGCGCGGCCCATCTGCGGTAGCAGGGTCGCCGTCGCGGCAGCGGCCTCGGTGCTGACGAGGGCGGCGGCGGTCCAGGCCGGGGTCAGGCGGTCCCCTGCGGCCACGCGGGCGCTCAGCTCATCGCTGAACGGGACAAGCGCGTCAACCATGGTCTTGTCGCCCACAACCGCACCAAACTCACCGATGGCCGCTGTTGCCCGGCGGACGCCGTCGGCAACGGTCTCAGCGGTGGGGGTTCCGCTGTTACCCAGGGCGGATCCGACGGCGCTCAGCGCCGCACCCCAGAGGGCACCGGAGGTTCCACCCGCGCGGTCGGACCAGGCGTCAGCAGCCCAGTCCAGAACGGTCTGCGCACCGGCACCGGCGGCGACGGCCTGGGCTGCGGCGGCCTCACCGGCGCTCACCCCGCGCTGCATGCCGATGCCGTGGTCGCCGTCACCGGCGATAGCGTCGATGCGGCCAAGCTCATCAACGTTGGAGTTGATGGTGGTCAGCACCGCACGCAGCGCACTGTGCACCAGGGGAGCAATTGCCTGCGAGGCGGCATCGGCCTCGGGGATCTCGGTGGTTTCAGACTCGGCGATGACCTCGTCGCTGAGCCGCTCGGCGGGAACAACGGAGCCCTTCTTGTACGCGGGAGCGTCAACGGGGGCAGCCCACAGCCGCTCCAGCTCGTCGTCAACCCAGAACAGGGTGAGCGAGGTTCCGGCCATGTCAAAGCTGGTGACCAGTTCACCCACCTCTGGCTCAACAACCGTGATGCCCGCGGCAACAAGCAGCTGCTCCACCCGGCGGTACACCACAAAAAGTTCTTCGTACTTGACCGAGCCAAGACCGTTGAGCAGCACAACGGCGCGCTGGCCCTCGGGGCTGGTGATGCCGTCGGGCAGCTCGGCCAGCAGGGAGCTGACAAACAGCTCGGCCAGCTCATCCGCGGTGGGGACGTCGGTCTCGTCGATGCCCGGCTCACCGTGGATGCCCATACCAACGGCCATGCGGCCCTCCGGCACGGTGAAGAGCGGCTCATCGGCTCCGGGGAGCGAGCAGCCGGAGAATGCGACGCCGAAGGAGCGGGTGCGCTCGTTGGCCTTGGCAGCGATCCGGACGACCTCAGCCAGGTCAGCGCCCTCCTCGGCCGCGGCGGCCGCGACCTTGAACACGGTCAGGTCACCCGCGATGCCCCGGCGCTTGTGCTTCTGCTCCAGCGGTGCGGAGGAGATGTCGTCCGTGACCGTGACGGTCTGCACGTCGTAGCCCTGCTCACGCAGCGCCTTCTGAGCGTTGTCAAAGTGCAGAACGTCACCGGCGTAGTTGCCGTACGTGAGCAGGATTCCGCCACCGTTGTCCGCGGCCTTCGCCACCGACTGCACCTGCTGTGAGGACGGCGAGGCGAACAGGTTGCCCAGCGCCGCACCGTGGGCGAGTCCCTGACCCACCAGTCCACCAAACGCCGGGTAGTGACCCGACCCGCCTCCGGTCACCAGCGCCACCGTTCCCGGCGTGCTGGCTGTGGCCCGAACCACACCGCCGCGCACCCGGCGCACGTGGCGGCGGTTGGCTGCGACAAATCCGTCGATCATTTCGTCGGCGAACTGGTTCGGGTCGTTGTAGAGGCGGGTCATCGTGTGTCTCCGTGTCTGCGTGTGTGGGTCAGGGGGTGGGGGTTAGTGTCCGGCCGGTTCAACCGTTTCGCCCGGAAGCACAACGCGGTGCGGCCGGCGAGCGAGCAGAACCATCAGCAGGGCGGACAGCAGCATGAAGCCACCGACCACAAACATCGGCGCAACCAGTCCGCCGGTGCTGTCCTTCAGCGCACCGGTGATGTAGGGGGCGCTGAATCCGGCCAGGTTGCCGAGGGTGTTGATCAGGGCGATACCGGCCGCGGCCGCCGCACCGGTCAGGAACTGCGTGGGCAGGGTCCAGAAGTTGGGCAGCACGGCGAAGATCGAGCAGGCGGTCACGGTGATGACGGCGACGGTCGCGATGGGGTTGTTCATCAGCAGCGCAAACGGGACGCTGATTCCACCCACGACCATCGGGACGGCAATGTGCCAGGTCTTCAGCCCACGCTTGGTCACGTCACGCGACCAGAAGTACAGCACAACGGCTGCGGGCAGGTACGGGATGGCGGTGACCAGACCCTTTTCGACCAGGCCCATGGTCAGGCCGAACTGCTCCTCGAAGCCGCTCACGATGGTCGGCAGGAAGAAGGCCAGGGCGTACAGACCGTAGACGGCACCAAAGTAGATGAAGCTCAGAACCCAGACGCGGCCGTTGCCGAACGCCTTGCGCAGGCCGCCCTTTTCGTGGCCGTTCTTGCTCTCTGCTCCACCCTTGGCGATGTTCTCCTTCTTGAGGGCGTCGGTCAGCCACTCCTGCTCGGCCTTGGTGAGCCACTTGGCGTCGGCCGGCTTGTCCTTGAGGTAGAACAGGGCAATCACACCGATGATGATGGCGGGGATCGCCACACCGAAGAACATGAAGCGCCAGCCCTCAAGACCGAAGAAGAATCCGTCGTGGCCCATCAGCCAGCCGGCGAGCGGGGCACCGACAACGGTGGTCAGCGGCTGGGCCAGGTAGAACAGCGCGAGGATCTTGGCGCGGTGCTTGGCTGGAACCCAGAGGCTGAGGAAGAGGATCGCTCCGGGGAAGAAGCCGGCCTCGGCCACACCGAGCAGGAAGCGCAGGGCGACAAGCTGCTCAAAGTTCTGCACCCAGGTGAAGAGCAGAGCGACGATGCCCCAGGTGATCATGATTCGGGCCAGCCAGATGCGGGCACCGAACTTGTGCAGGGCCATGTTGGATGGCACCTCAAGAATGATGTATCCGATGAAGAACACACCGCTGGCGAAGCCGAACTGCGCCGCGCTGAGGGCGAGGTCCGCTTCCATTCCGTTGGGTCCGGCAAAACCGATGGCGCTGCGGTCCAGGTAGTTGATGAAGAACATCAGGGCCACAAAGGGCACAAGCCTGATGGCGACCTTCCGGATGGCTGATTTCTCAACAGATGCGGGGGGTGGTGTCTTTTCAGCGTTGAAACTCACACTGTCTCTTTTCTTAGAACGGCTCTGTCCTGTGCAGCGGGATCGGGAGGTCCCCACTGACGGTTGACGATCACATACAAGAGGAGACGGTACCACCACGCAACCGGTTTACCAATTACGAATCGTGCGGCCGTCGATCAACAGGGTCATCACGCATCGCTATGCTGGCAAGATGCCCGCCTTCCGCGACGACGACCCCGCTCTTGTTCGCCTTGAACTCCAGGCCGTCCCGCGCGGAACAGCGGTCAGCGAGGTCGCCAAGCAGCTGACCGGACTGCTCACCGCTGGAGACCTGGCACCGGGGAGCCGCCTCCCACCCGAGCGGCAGCTGGCCGAGGAGCTGGGCGTCGGCCGTTCAGCGGTGCGCGAGGCCCTCGCGGCCCTTGAGATCCTCGGCATTGTCACGGTGCGCCCCGGATCAGGAACCTACCTGCGCGACAGCACATCCGAGCTGCTGCCCACCACGCTCAGCTGGGGCCTCATGCTCTCAGCCAATCGCACGGCGGAGCTTGCCCAGGTCCGCGGCGGGCTGGAGATTCAGGCCGCCCGGCTCGCGGCAGAAAACGCCTCCGACGAGGAAATCACCCTGCTCGGCAGCTACATCACCGCCATGGAGGAATCAACGGCAGACGTTGCCGCCTTCATCGAGGCCGACGCCCGCTTCCACCTTCAGCTGGCCTCCAGCTCGGGGAACGTTGTGCTGCGCGACCTGCTGCAGAGCATCCGCTCGCTGCTCCGGGTGTGGGTTGACCGGGGACTGCGCACCACCGAGCAGGCGGAGGACGCACTCGCCGAGCACCGCCTCGTCTATGACGCCATTGCTGCCCACGACGGCGACCTGGCCGAACAGACCATGCGCGATCACATGCGGACAGCCAGCCGACGACTCGAGTCAGCCGACGATACCCCCGCCGACAACTCCTAGCTACCGACCGCGCTGGCCCGCAGCGGTCAGCGACTTGGCGTACCAGGCGGTCGCGTTGGGGTTCGAGTTGTACGGGTCCGTCCGCTCAAAACCCAGAGCGCGGTAGAGGGTCCCCGCGGCGGCCAGACTGTCATTGGTGTCAAGCACCAGCTGATCGGCGCCCAGAGCACGGGCCTGCCGCTCCAGCTCCCCCATCAGCCGCCTGGCCACCCCGCGCCCACGCGCCGACGGCCGGGTGAACACGTGCTTGACCTCCGCTCGCATCCCGTTCTGCCCGGAACCGATCAGGCGGACACCGCCACAGCCGAGCACCTCGTCACCGTCGCGAGCCACCAGGAACACCCCGTTCCCGTCAGCAAAGTCGGCGGGGTTCGCCGCCGCCCGCGCGTAGCTCCCCTGAGCGGAGGGGAAGGTGGCCTCACGTTCGTCCAGATACTCGGACACCAGCTCGGCGGCGACGGCATCAGAAATGGCATGGCGCTCAAGCGTGATCATCCGGCCATGCTACGCCCGTCCCCAGAACCACCGGCAGACGCCCCACCCTCCGCGGAGTGTGGGGCGTCCATGGCCGGCGCTCTCGGCGGCTAGACCGTGCCGCGCGGTGACCCGTCGGCACCGCCGTCTGTCTCGTCGGTGTCCTCGTCCGCACCACGGCGGCGACGGAGAACCACCATCACAATCCCACCGAGGATCAGCAGAACCGCAGCGGCGATGACCGCTCCACTGATCACGGCTCCCGTGCTGGGAAGCGTGCCGGGAACAGCCGGAGCAACCTCAACGCCAACGCTCTCCACGCCGGAACCGTCAGGGTCGGTCGGAACCGTCGGCTGCCACGGGCCGTCCGGCGTTGTGACGATCGCCTGGTTGAACTTGGTCCCCGCATCGGTGAACCGGATGGTCACCGTCAGCGTCTCCTCCGCCCCCACCGGGAGGGACGAGATCACCCAGCGCACCCGATCCTTCTGCAGGGCGCCCCCGTCGCTGGCAGAAACGAACTCCGACCCATCGGGCAGCAGGTCAAAGACCTCAACGTCCGTCGCATCAATCTGACCCGTGTTGCGGACCGTGATCGTGTACTCGGCGTCCTCGCCCACAACAACCTCTGGGGTGGTTGTCTCCTTGTCAACGGTGAGCTGGCCAACCTCGTAGCGGTTGGTGATCGTCACCGTGACGGGTGACTCCAGGTCGTCGGTCACAATGACCGTCCCGTCAGCGGGACTGTAGGTGGTGGCAACCGCAAGACCGGCGTCCACCTCCTCAACGGTGCAGGCAGCGCCAATCGGAACGCCCGTGATCGTCGACACGTAGTCGACCTCGGCGTACAGAAGCACGGTGCCGTGCTCCACAACCGAACCGAGCACGGAGCAGCTGTACGAGGCGGTGAATGGTCCGTCACCAAACTGTGCAGCACCGGCGCCCACCCGCTCCTTGACGATCTCGAAGGCACCGAATCGATAATCGTTGGTGATCGTCACCTGAACGGCGTCAGCCAGGGGGCCGGGTTCGGAGATGGTGACCGTCTGCGCGTCACTCCGCTCGGTTTCGCCGTAGCTTCCGAGCTCACCGCTCTCCTCAACCACACACTCGGCACCGAGGGGCAGCCCCTCAATTCCGGCGCGGAAATCGTCGGCCTTGGTCAGGGTGATGACACCACCACCGGGGAGCGACAGCGGAACCCGCTGTCCGCCCAGACCGGAAGCGACGGTGCAAGACACCTCAACCTGGACGCTGTCCGGAGCAATCGCAGCGCCGGGGCCAACGATGTTCTTCAGCACCTCAAGTGAGCCGCTGCTCAGGATGACACCGGCACGGGTTGGCGCCTTGACGTATTCCTGATCGGTCGTTCCGACCGCCACAACACCAAACTGGTTCCAGGCGACCGTTCCATCCTCAACGGGGGTCTCAACCGGTGCACCCTCGGGGTTCAGGGCGGTAGCCGGAACGTTGATGGTGCGGTGATGCAGCTCAACCACGTCACCGGCGTTCAGCTGACCCTCGGCCGTTGTGGTGAAGTCAATGGTTGCGCGCAACGCGGTCACATCAAGCGGGTTGCCCACAAAGTCAGCGAACTCAACCCACTCGGCTGTGTCGTCACAGCGCGGGTCATCCCGCCACTGCGAACCGGACCCGGCACCAACACAGACGTCGGCGCTAGTGGTCAGCTGCACGGTGATTCCGGCGCCGTCCGCCCCCGTGACCGTCGGGATGAACGTCGGGTCGACGACCGGCTGGAACTCGCTTCCACGCTCCGCACCACCGGCAAGCATCCGGTCGCCCGGGTGGGGCAGCGGGTCAACGATGGTGATCGACGAGTAGGGAACGGTTCCCGAGTTGACGGCCTGGAGCTTCCAGTCGTCCGTGGCACCAACGGCGGTGTTCGATGCGCAGGGGTAGCGGGTGTATCCCTGCTCGTCCACCACGCACGCACCATCCGCCACCTGGGTGTTCTGCTCACCGGAGGTGTACTCGTCCTTGATGTCGCCGTTCACGTACTTGAACGCGGCAAGCGAACCACCCGGTCGGGGCTGCTGGTAGTTGGTTGTTCCGCACTGGTTGTCGTTGAGACCGTCGATCGTGCCCTCGGCGTTGCCGCCCGAACCGTTGCCGTTGGTGCAGCGGTCAAGCGCCTCGGCTGTGTCAACAACAAACTCGTTGGTTGTCCACTCGTCAAGTGGCAGACCGGGTTTCAGGATCAGACCAACCGTGATTTCAAAGAGCTCACCGGCGGCCAGGCTGCGGCCGCCCTCCGGCCAGGTGAAGCGGAGCTGCTTCGACTCGGCGTCGTAGGTGAGCTCAACCTCGGTGCTCAGTGTTCCGTCCGCGCTGGTCGCGTACACCGGGGCGATGCCATCCCAGTCCAGGTGCTCGGGCAGCCGGTCAACAACGGTGTCAACGGTGAGGGGGACCTCGCCGTCGTTGTAGAACTCAAGCGTCCACGGAGCAGAGTCACCGACATCACCCACGTGGCTGGTGCCCGGCTGTGACTTCAGGACCTGGAGGCCTCGCTCGCCCACAATCAGGTCAAGGTTGGTTCCGGCGTTGTTGTCTGCCGGGGCATAAAAACCGCCGTCACCGGGGCGTTCAGAGAGGGTGTCAACGGTGTCGCTCAGCTGAGCGTCACCCTCCGCTCCCCACGGGATCGGCTCACCCTCCCGGGTCGACTCACGCAACACAACAGTGAATGTGACGTCGGCCGACCAGGCAACCGGCGGCGCCTCGTTGGAGAAGTGCTCACCGTCTGCGCGGCTGAACTGGGCCCGAAGACCCGTCACTGTCTCGGCGGTCACACCGGAGGGCAGGGCGAGGTCGGTCAGCTCACCCGTCCCGGTGGTCCAGTCACCCTGCACCCACTGACCGTCAACCCGCGCGTCGATGCGAACGCGGTCGGCCCCCTCGGGGACCGTCGCCGTCAGGGTGCTTCCCTGCTCAAGCTCCACCAGGTTCCAGAAACCGGCGTCATCATCTGTCACGGTGACCCGCTCGGAGGACACCGTCTCCGTGACGGAGCCGTCCTGGGAGAGGGCACCGATGGTCACGTCAAACGGTGTGGCTTTGTTGGCCTCGGTGATCTGCTCAACACTGAACGACTTGGTTGCACCAATCGCCAGCTGCGCCGTCAGCAGCGTCAGCTCGGCATCCTCACCCGTGAACGGGATGGCCCCGCCGTCGGCGATGATGACGTTGCTGAGCTCAGCGAAGGCCGTGTTGGTGACGGTGACGCCGCCGCTGAGCAGCTCACCTCCGTCACGGGTGTGCGTGCGGAGCTGGGTCTGCACGGTCAGGACGGCGGCGTTTGCCTGACCGGCCTTGATGGTGCCTCCCGTGGTCTCCGGGTCAACACCCTGGTAGACCACGTCGATGCCGACCACCTGGGCCAGCTGGGCAGCGGTCAGGGCACCGTTCTCCACCTCTGTGATGGAGTGCTGAACAATGCTGCCGTCAAACAACCAGAAGGTGACGACGCTGTCGTCGCGGGAGATCTGGTCACCCAGCACGTCAAACTCAAGACCGGTGACGTTCTGCCACTCAAACGGGTTGGTCTGGGCGTTGTACTGCGCACCGTCAAACACGTTTGAGTCGAGCGGTGTTGCCGATCCGCTGACGCAGTCGGCCAGGTTGTCGCCGCACGGGGCGGGGTCGGTCACCCGCAGGTAGGACGCGTTGGACGACGGCAGGCTGGCGCCTGACGGGTCCTGACCCGCACCGGAGTTCCAGGCACGAAGCGTGTACGACGCGGTCGGGTAGTCGGCGGGGTCAACATCGTCATTGTTGGGGACGGTCAGTGTTGCCGGCTCGACCGCCTTGGTCAGACCAACCGCCGGCGGCAGGTCAATGAGGGCGATGTTGTCGCGTGACGCGTGCGATCCGGCGAGCTCGCCGTCAACGTAGCCAGACACCCGAACGGTGTTCCAGATGCTGCCCTCAGCGGTGTCGTTGAACAGTCGCTGCGCGATGACCCACGGGCTCTGGCCGGCCTGCTCAACCCGAACGGTGTTGCGCAGGTCCCAGCTCAGCAGAATGGGCCGCATCGGCGAGGCGGTTGAGGCGGCAACACCACTGCCAACGGCGGGGGTTCCCGCCGCGCTGCTGGCCTCGCGGGCATCGTCGTTGGGTTCAAACGTCAGTCGCACGCCGGTGGTCTGAGCCGACTGCTCAGCGCTCAGCTCGTAGCCCACAAATCCGGTGGAGGACATCCAGCCGGAGCCGGGGACTGTCACGGCCTGCCACTCGCCCGCGTCGGCGTTGTACAACTCGACGGTGCTCACCACGTCCCAGCGCAGGTAGGGGTCGTCCTCAAAGCTGATCGGGTCAACCGCGTTCAGGTCAAAGGCCTGGAAGACGGTGTCCTCCGGGCTGTTCTCCTGACCGGCCGGGTCACTGACAACAACCTGGTCGTAGCCACTCAGCACGGTCCACCCCAGGCGGGTTGTGGCCGGTGCCTCGGACAGCGAGCTCAGGTAGTTGAGGTCGGTGGTGCCGTCGCTCGGCTGCACCCAGCGCTTGGACGAGCCCAGACGGCACTCCTCGCCGTCGTCACAGGCGAAGGACTGGACCTGGGCCTGCTCGCTGTCGTCAACGATGTCACTGATGATCTCGCCGAGGCCCGGAACCTCACCACTGCCCTGAGCGGTTGCCTCGTTGACGTAGACGCTCGGGTCCTCGTTGGGGACTGAGGTGTTACCCGACTCGTCGCGGAGCTCGGACAGCGCCTCAAACTCGGTGTTGGGGGTGACCGTTGTCCCCTTGGGGAAACCGTCAACGTTGGTGAAGGTGTAGGTGATGCCGACGATCTGGTCACGAATGGCCGGATCAATCTCTGTGCTGAACAGCCACGCCTCCACCTGGGCTCCGGCAACGGGGCCCTCAACGATTGACCCGTCGGCCAGCTCGTAGGTGATGGTCAGTGTTGTGTTGGCCGGGATCTGGGTCGGCGCAATCTGGGTGGGCCTAAAGGCGTTCCAGAAACTGTTCTCCTGGTCGTCACCCCAGCGGTCAACGATGACGATCTCTGTGGGGTCAACAAAGCCGCTGCCCGTGGCGAGCGTGCTCTCCAGCTCAACAACAACACTTCCACCGGGCTGGACCGCGCCTCCCGGGCGGATGGTCTTGTCGATGGTGATGCCGATTTCCGGGTACTTCACGTTCAGCACCGCGTCGTCGCTGTCCGTTGCCGTTCCGGCCTCGTTCTCAACCTCAACCGTCGCCGTGTTGGTCTTGGATGTGGTGCGGTTGTCCTCGTCCACAACGGTGGTGGCGACGGCGACGGTCGGGGTGATGGTCGCGGAGGCACCGGCTGCGATGGTGCCGGTGAAGACAAACTCAAACCCGGTGACAACACCGGCCGGAGGGGTGGGGATCTCACCGGAGGCAACGTCAACGGTCACGGAGGAGCCGTCGGCCAGGTACCAGGTCAGCGAGGCCGTTGTGTCAGCGCCCTCAGGGAACTCGGGGGCCGCGTCAAAGCCGTCAAAAACCCACTCGTCGTCAAAGAAGTCCCGGTCGCCGACCACCAGGCGATCAACGGCGACGGTTGAGTCGTTTGTGGCCGTGATGGTTGCGGTTGCGCTTCCGCCCGCTGGCACCTCACTCGGGTCAAAGCTCTTGGTGACGGAGGCGTTCACGTCAAGGGGAACGATCTCGTACGGCGCATCGTCCGTGCTGCTGACCGGCTCCTGGTTGGGAGCGGTGACGGTTCCGGTGACGGTGTTGACCAGCTCAGCACCATCAACCAGGCTGTCGCCGCTGATCCGGTCCGTTGCCCTCTGCTCAACGGTCAGCGCGACCGTGCCCGCGGCCTCCGGGGTGATGTCACCGGTGAAGCTGAGACGAACACCACCGATATTCTGCGGGTCAACACCGGCGGGCAGCTCCGCAGTTGTGCCGGGCTCCCCCGCCTGCCATGACCAGGTTCCCGTTGCCGCGTCAAAAACGTACACGTCAACCTGAACGCTGGTTGCCCCCTGGGGCAGCTCGGTGTTGGCCAGTCCGGACAGGTCAACAAGTCGGAACGGGTTGTCTGCAGCCAGCTCTGCCGCACCGTCGGCCGCATCGGCCGGCTCCTGAATGACCAGGCTCTGTGCGTTGACGTTTGAGACGTTCTGCACACCAAGTGTGATCGTTGACTCCGAGCCGGGCGCGTACCCCTGGCTTGCGGGTTGCCACGACTTGGTTGTTGCCACATCCACCGTGACGGGAACGGTCACGGTGACGTCGGCGGTGTCGGACACGTCGGCGGCGTTCGTCGATGTGGCTGACGCGGTGTTGGTGATCGCCTGCCCGTTGAACTCCCACCCCGGCTCCAGCGTGTCAGGAACCTTGAGCGTGATGTCGATGCGGTACTCGGTTCCAGCAATGATGCCAACGTCGCCGTCGCCCAGATCCTGTGTTGGGGTGACCGTGAGCTCGCACTGCTCGGTGGCGGTGCCCTCGCACCCGTCCCAGCTGACCGTCGCGGGAAGCCGGCCGGGCGAGACGTTTGTTGCCTCAATCTCAAAGCCCGCCAGGGCTGCGGGGAGAGCGTCGGTCAGCACCACGTCTGCGCAGTCGTAGTCGTCACATCCCAGGATGATCGTGTACACAAACTCGTCACCGGGAATCAGGTTCGCCGTCTGTGCGTCGTCAACCGACTTACTGATGCTGAGTGCGCCGTCCGGACGCTCGGCGGCCTGTGCACCGGGCGCCGTTGAGGGGATGAGCATAGCCAACAGGCTGAGCACCAGGGCCGCGGCAAGAACACCAAAAGCCCTTGCGTTTGTGAGACCTAAAAACGTACGCGAGGAGAGCATTTCAAGTCCTTGGCGGGGGAAGGAACAGGGTCGGCATGCATAACACCAGCGGGTCATTGCTGTGGTTGCGAATCACACTATCGATTTCTTCAAAACAAATAGAACTGTTTTTTAACAATCGTGATGAATTGTTTCTCCCTGCAACGTGCCCGGTTTGAGGGCATAAAAGCATTCCTCATTGCATTTGTGCACGGGCGTGTGATGCACATACCGGGGCATGGCACGGGCCCCACACTCGTGGTGAGTGTGGGGCCCGTGCCCAACCTTTCCGGCGCCTAGACCGTGCCGCGCGGTGACCCGTCGGTGGGGCCTGCGCCGTCATCGCCATCAGGTCCGTCAGCGCCGTCAGGTCCGTCAGCGCCGTCAGATCCGGCAGAGTCTCCGGCGCTGTCAGAAGCGGCCGAATCGCCGGAAGCGCCCAGGCCTGCCAGACCGTCCAGGCCGTCGGAGCCGCCGTCTGTCTCATCGGTGTCCTCGTCCGCACCACGGCGGCGGCGGAGAACCACCATCACAATCCCGCCGAGGATCAGCAGCACCGCAGCGGCGATGACCGCTCCACTGATCA
>JBQELM010000018.1:0-14189 GCA_052103915.1 Mycetocola sp.
CCATGAGGTCGGACGGATAGTCGTTTACCGAGCCTGCTTTCCACTCCGCAATGTCGGTTCCATTAAACAACCGTTGAATCTTCTCAAAGAGCTTCGAACGGGTCCTACTTTTCCTACTCCAGTACAGGTCCCAGTATTCCTGCTGCGCACGACGATCCCGCAACTCAGCCACCCTCAACCACCTCAGTCACACGACCACCAACCAAACCAGCAACAGAACCCGAACCCGAACCCGAACCCCGACGACTCAACTCAGCAACAGTCTTATCCCGGAACTCAGACCACACCACAGACCCATCAGCAAACGAACCCGTCTTCACCGAATACGTGATTTGGCCATCCGATCGATTGACTCCGTCCCTGACCGAATCAGCAAAGTCTTCAAACTCACCGAAGCGCAAAGCGTCACGGATACGATTTAGACGCTTCCGCCCCGCCGTGCCCAGATTCCACCGACTCGACAACTGCTGACCATCCGCCGCCGACACCGACAACGCCCGGTCATTCCACTTCGACTCAAGAATCACAAACTGACCATCCAACCCAGGATGAGCCACCGGATCCGGACGATACACACCATCCAACCCCGTCGAACTCGACGACGCCTTCACATCCATCCGCTCAAAACCCAAACCGCGCATGAAACGATCAGACAAGAACTCACCATACTGAGCCTTCACATTGTTGAGACCAGCCGAAACAGCCTGCGGCGGCTCCCCCACCGTCACCTTGGTTTGACGCGAGTTCCCGCCCAGCTCCGCCTCAAGCGTCACAACATCCGCATCCGACAGACGTGTATTCGGGTCGATCTTGAACGCGTCACGCAGGCCCTCAACACGCGTATCAGCATCAGGAGTCCAGCGACCATCAACGTCGAAGGTTCCGTGCGGGTGCGCGGTGTTCGGCCCCATCGAGTGACCCATGGCACGCAACAGCTCACGGAACGTTCGTGGCGGGCGGGGCGGATCACCGCGACGCGGTCCATCGCCGGCCGATGAGTTATCGGTGGACGTTGCATTCCCGTCGGCGTCGCCGGTTGAATCGGACGCACCGCGCCCGTCGGCATCAGCGTCGGTCCGAGCGGAAGAATCCGTGCTCGTTCCGTTCCGTGCGGCGTCGGGCCCGTGTCCGCCAGTGGACGATCCTGGGGTCCGGGGAAGGGTCTTACTCGACCCGGTTGAGCTCGGAGCAAAGGGCTTCGCCGCACCGCCAACCGCAGCGGCGGCAACACCGGCACTCGCCACATCCGCCGCATCAGCCGCTGTCACCGCTTCTGCCTGCGGCCCATCGGTCCGGCCGCTCTCAATGGCTGTCCCTTCGGACACGGGTGCATCTGCCGGGGACGATTCCGTACGAGGGGACTCGGAGGTCACCGCATCCGCGGTCGGCGAATCCGGAGCATCCGGAGCAGACGATTCTGCAACGGCGCCGTGAACAGCGGAACCCTGCCCGTTTGCGCTCCCGGGGGTACCGGAACCGGAGGCAGCAGGCGTACCAGCGGAACTAACCGCGCTGGGTGTGCTGTTCCCGGCAGAGGAAACGGAGGGTGACGTTGACCCGGACCCGGCGGTCACGGTGGACCCGCCCGCAACGGTGGACCCGCCCGCAACGCTGGACCCCACGGGCGCAGCCACATCGCCAGCGTGTGCCGACGGCGATGCCGGTGACGCGGGTGAGACGTGTGACGTCTGAGCGGGAGACACACCGTCGGGCGTGGACGAGGACAGGTCGGCACGGTGACCGGCGGATGACCCGTCGGAGCCATTCACAGACGTGTGCGCGATCGGAGCATCAGCCGAGACCGTTGCATTCGCGTGACCGGCACCAACACCGACAGGAACCCGCGCATCAGACGGAGCATCAGCTGTGGAGTCGGAGCGCGTGGTGGGCACATCTGAATCAGCCCGGCCCGGTGCGTGCGGGTCCTCGGCACGACTCTGCGAACCGGGAAGATCGTTCTGACCGTCCGCCCGACCGGCCCCCGAACCGTCACCGGGGGTGCGAGCGGGATCGCCGACTGGCTCAGCGGACAGAAGTGGCTCAGACGACCCCTGCGAGTCTGGGGTTCCCGGTGCATCGTGAGTGACGCGCGACTCAGACGAGACGGACGACTCACTCGACACGGAGGACTCGGGCGACACCTGCGACTCGGAGGAAACCGACGACTCGCTCGACACACTCGACTCGGACGAGACCTGAGACTCAGGCGACACCGACGACTCGGACGGTACATGAGACTCAGTGGATACCTGAGACTCCGACGACACGGACGATTCGCCGGACACTGAAGACTCAGACGAGACACTGGTCTCCGACGGCACCTGAGACTCAGTGGAGACCTGAGACTCCGACGACACGGACGATTCGCCGGACACTGAAGACTCGGACGAGACCGTTGACTCGGTGGAGGACCCCGTCGACTCCGACACCTCGGTCACCTCGATGGTGCCGCCCTCCGGCGCATCACCGCCGGATACGTCAACGCTGCCGCCGTCCCCCTGACCGGCGGAGACCTCAGAGGCCACCATGTCTGGTGCGTCTGACGACGGATCAGCCTGACCGGAACCCTCAACCTGCGCGGCCGTGGCGTCGCCGCCCCCGGCACGCGGTGCATCATCGGCACCGCCGGGACGGGAACCGTCCCCATCGCCACCGGCCGACACGGCAGACGGTGCACCGCTGCCCTGGCCCGGTCGCACCGCGATGTTGGTGTTCACGTCACCGGGAAGGTTGGAGTTAGAGGACAGTGAGCTCGGGTTCGCCGAGGCACCGGAACCACCGCGACGGCCGACACGCGACAGAGCGTGCGCCCCGCCGCCCATACCGCCGCCCAGGACGGTGCCGAGCGCAACCGAGCCGACATCAACCTTGCCGTCACGGATCAGGCCGTCGATGACCTCACCCGCGGCACCGTCACCCATGCCGGACAGGACAGTGCCGCCGAAGGTGTTGGCGCGCTGGCCCAGGCGGTTGGCAATGCCCATACCGAGCAGGCTTCCGCCCGACCCGCTGGCAAACGCCGCCAGGTAGTTGGCGTCGCCGCCCTCCCAGGTCTCAGCGACCACGGAGCCACCGCCGGCGGAGACCAGCTCGATGCCGACCTTGATCCGGCTGGCGGTGCGTGCACTCGCCGCGGCGGTCTGGATGGCCGCCCTGACCCGCGTCAGCGTGGTGGAGATCCGGAGCGCCGCGGTGATGACCTTGTCCAGCACGGTGATGATCTTCTGCACGAACATCGCGATCCGGCCGGCCATGGCCGCGCCGCCGACCGCTGCCGCGCCACCGAAGGTGAACGCCGACAGCACAAGCGAGATCCCGACACCGGCAGCGATCTCCGTCGCCAGCTGTGCGAGCATCTTCAGGGTCTCTGCCCTGGCCTCTTCAATTGCGTCGGCGTACTCGCCGCACACCCCTGCCGCCTCGCTCAGCAGTGTGGACATCGTCGTCGACTGCAGGCTCATCAGGATGAGTTTGACGTTGACCCCGGTCAGCTCCGGGGAGGTCTCCGCGGTGAGCGGTGAGAAGGCCTCCGTCAGGGAGGACTGGTTGCGCGAGAAGTCGGTGCCAAGGCCCTCCCACGCGGTCTGTGCCTGGCGCAGTTTGCCCGGGTCACCGTTGGGCCACATGCCCTGAAGGAACTGCTCGACCACGCCCCAGATCGGGTGCGGGTCGTCGGTGGTTCCGCCGTAGGCGCTCGGCAGTCCGACGCACACGGCCGGACGTTCCGCCGGGACAGCGATGGTCCCCGTGGAGCCAATACCGGAGGCGATAGCCTCAGCGTCCGCGTGGATACCACCGAGCACGGCGATGCCGCGGGCGATGTTCTGGTAGCTGACCGCAAAGTCGGACACCGACTCCAGTGCCGCACCGGCGAGCGCGTCGTAGTCGGTGGCGAACTGGCGACCACCCTGATCGGTTCCCGCCATCTCTGGCAGACCGGACAGCGTAGCGGCGGTGTCATCTGCTGAGCCGGACAGGTCCTCTGACAACGCCACAAAGGCGTCTGCCACCTGGACGTACGTGGTCGGGTCTGCGTCTACCTGTGTCATGCGATCCCCCCGCAGTGTGTCGCGTGCTCTGCGCTCATCCCTCGAACACCTGCTCCAGTTGCTCACCGGCACCGTCGTAGGTGGCGATGACCTCGGCCAGCCAGTCCCGAAGCTCGGCCGCTCCGGCCGCCATCTGAGCGGCACCGCCGGCCCAGGTCTGGAAGTTGGCCATAAACGCGGACGACGCGCCACCCGACCACTGCGACGAGGCGCCGTAGGCGACACCCGCCGCGTCGGAGGTGAAGCCGTCCAGGTAGCTGACGTAATCGTTCAGCGAGCTGAGCAGTGTTTGGAGCTCTGTCGTGTCAAAAACGTGGCGGCTCATGCCTGCGACCCCCCGAGCGCGGAGATGCCCTCACGCAGGTTGGCCAGCAGCGGTGCGCCCTCAACCGAGGCCAGAAGCGTGGGAGTGCCGCCTGTTCCATCGGCCGGTGTGGCCTCTGCGGCTGCCGGAGCCACGGGCGACTGCTCGGCTGCGTCAGACTGTGACCCGCTCCCGGCGAGGAGGGGTGCCGTGCCCACAATGGTCTGCGACTCGGAGGCGTTGACCTGGCCACGCTCCGTGGTCTCGTACGTGCTCTGCCCGCCGGACAGGCGCACGGCAATCGACTGCAACGCCAACCGTGTCTCGTCCGCGATGCTGTGGAACTGCTCCCACGCACTCAGAAACTCGGTCGCCGCGTCTCCCTGCCAGGACGCCGTCGCGACCCCGGACACGGCCGCGTCGGCCGATGCCAGTTGCGCGTCAAACTCCGCAAGCATCGTCGTCAACGCAGCGGACGCTCCACCAACCGCGTCCGTGCTCACCGAAAACTGGACCATTGCCGACCCCTCGATCTCGTCTCAGTACCACTGCTACACACCTATCGCCCGCCGGTTGGCGGGCGACACGGGCGTGTTAGCTGCGGAACGAGTTCGCGATGTTCTGCTCGGACTCCTCGTAGGCCAGCGAGGCCTTGGACAGCTGCTCGGAGATACCGTTCAGCGATTCCTTGAGCTGCAGACCGGCGGCGTCCCACTGCTCGTAGAGCTCGTTGAACGACTCTGACGCGGAGCCACCCCACTCGCCAGCAACCAGACCCTGGACCAAGGACTTGAGGTTGGACAACTGGGACTCGATCGATGCCGCGCCGTTTGACAGCTGGCTCGACACACTGGAAAGTGACTCGGACGTGACCTGGATTTCAGCCATGATTGACCCCACAACTCATCGGGCGGCCGGACGGCCGCGTGCCTAAACTCAGCCCATCCTAGCCAGAGCGGGTGACGTTGATGAAGCCCGATGACAGAAAAATGCCCCTCAAACGAGTGACAGACCGGCTGGCCCCCATCGTGGGGGCGCAGCGGTGACCGAAAGGACAGCACCCATGAGCGCCACCATCGAGCAGAGGTGCGAGGCCCTGCGCAGCCACGTGACCGACATCATCGGGCTGTCCGTCAGTGCAGAGGTTGAGCCGGGGAACTTTGGTCTCATCATCGGCCACCTGAACAGCATCGCCTCCCTCCAGGGCGAGGACAACGCCGAGCTGCCCGCCGAGTTCCGGCACTGGCTGAGCGTCTCCGACGCCGTGCTTGGCGACATTCGCCGTGCAGCGGAGGCGGGCGACTCCCGCGTGCTGTGGTCGGCCATCACCGACCCGAGCAACGGGCTCTACCACCTGGGTGACGCCTGCCGTGCCCAGCCCGGCTGGGGTTCACCGGCGGTCTGACTCAGTTCCCGTCTGTTGCGGCCGGGGCGGGCGCGGGACCCGAGCGGCGGTACAGCAGGTAGAACACCACACCCATCAGCAGGACGAGGACGCCGTTGAGCCAGCTCCCCCACTCCTGACCATCGGCGGCAACGGCTGACACAAAGTTGAAGGTGCCGAGGAAGCTGCTGAACAGCGCAAACGCCATCACAACCGCGACCGCCCAGCGCCAGCCGAGCACGATGCCGAGCAGGAGCGCCACGGCCATCATCGGCAGGTAGGTCAGGGCGGCGGTCACCTGGTCAGCTGCACTCTGCACCGGGGCGGCGGCCGCGCCAACACCCTCTGCTCCGCGGCGGCCGAAGCTGTACAGGTAGCCGGTCACGTCTGCGGCACCGACCTGGGCGGAGATGTACGCGGCGGCGAGCAGCGTAAACACGATCGGCACCAGGGCCGCCGCGGCGAGCCAGATTGAACGGGTGCGGGACAGCATGCGACTGCGGAAAGAACTCATGAGCACACAGCTAACCACAGCGAGCGCTCGTAGACTGGTCGTGGGCGGGTTTGGGGGAAACACGCCCGTCACCAAAGGCACACACCGGCGCGGAGCCACCGGCACTCCCCTGGATTCCACGCCCCACACGGCACGGAGGCTGTCCTCATGAGCTCACCCACATCGTCACCTGGCGATTCTGCGCACTCCGGTGGTCGCGCCGACCGGATGACGCCCGATGCGCTCCCGATCGTCGGCCGAACACGGTCACCATTGCAGGCGTGGTACCGGCGTCATCCGGAGCTGTTCCGCTCAGGTTTTGCGCCGGGACGTGCCCTCGTTTACGCGCTCATCCTGCTTGCGGCGGTTGCTCTCACGCTCAGGGTTTATGCCGATCTGGATGCAACCGCGCATGTGCTTTCCGGAAGCGGTGCTGACCGCAGGACAGGGATCGGCTTTGTCAGCGCGTTGGTTCTGCCGCCCGTGGCTGCTCTGGTTGGGCTGATGGGTCTCGTGCGCTGGTCTCGACGCTGGATTGTGCTGCCCGGCAGTGGCAGTGGCAGTGGCAGTGGCAGTGGCAGCAGGATGGTCGTGGGGACGTCGCGCCGTTTGAGCGAAGATGCTGATGCCGGGGCGATCCTTGCTGAGCTGGCCGCGAGCGCCGGTGATCCTGACCGCTTTGCCTCCTACCTTGAAACCGTGCCGCACGCGCCAACGGGCACACAGCACCTGGTCGTGCAGTCGAGCGCACACGGAGACTGTCTGGTCGCTGTGGCCTGGCGATCAACGCCGAACGGCCCGGGCAGATGGGAGATTGCCCATGCTCCCGTTGTGCTGTGGGGCGAGGAAGCGTTCCCCGTGTTTGCCACGCTCCGACACCGTGAGATCGCCAAGACGGAGGCAGCGAAGGCGGCCGCCGCTGCGGCTGACGCGAGCTGAGTCGCACGTCTCGTCCCAGTCGAAGGTGCGCTCGTCTCCGGATCAGTCACGCGCTGACGTCGCTGGTTGACGTCTCGCGCTGAGTTTTCAGCCGAGTTGGAGCCGCAATCTGCGACCTCGGTCACCGGCCGAATGAAGCAGGCTGAACCACGGGCTGAACCACAGGCTGAATCACGGGCTGAACCACAGGCTGAATCACGGGCTGAATCACGGGCTGAAGTGCAGCCTGAACCACAGGCTGACGCGGGGGCATGTCATGCGTTCTGGGTTGTCATGGGTAAACGTTGTTTACCCATGACAAGCAAAAAAGAGCACCATGTGTTGCCGAAACTCGGACCACGCCCGGTTCCGCACACGCACCGCCCCGAGGACGGCGCCCATTCCTCACCCAAAGGGTTGCAACCACAGCTCACCCAGAGGGCTGCAACCGCACCTCACCCAGAGAGCTACAACCGCACTTCACCCAGGGACGGCACACACACCTCACGCAGAGAGGCCTGCACACGCACCTAACCCAGGGACGGCACCCGCACTTCTGTCCACTCGCCGGAGCGCAGCAGAACCCCTCCGCCAGCGGTCCTCCGTCCCAGCATCGGCTTGGGCACAGCCTGGCCAAGGACCTGCGACCCCGCGACCGAACTGGTCGGGGACAGCAGCAGGCCGACCCTGGCCTTCCGAGCCGCCGCAAACGGGCCGCTGTACAGCGTTGAGGCAGCCTCAACCTCACTCGCCGCAACAAAAACGCTGCGGTGACCGATGCCGTTGAGCGACTGCTCGATCGGTGTGTTCTTGAGCAGGTCAGCGTCATCAACAATCACCGTCACCTGACCGCTGGCGGGCAGCAGCCCCAGCAGGGTCGTCACGTCGGTGTCCGTGGCAGAGAGCACCGTGACGCCATGACGTTCAGCCGTCATCGCCAGCGCACCACCGCGCGGGGCAACAACCAGGAGCTGCTCCCCCGCTCTGGCCCACTGCTCACACAGAACCGCGAGCGCCGTCGAACGGCCACTCCCTCGGGGACCCACAACGATCGCCCCACCGTCGCCGGGCCAGCTGAGCCGGAACGCGCCGAGGGTGTCGCCCCCAACAGCCAGGATCGGGTCTGCACCGGCGGCACCGGTCGGAGACACGAGCGCCAGCGCGCCCTCCAGCGTGATGCTAGTCGGCAGTGCGTCCACCCGGAGCGGACGAGGAGTGCCAACCGGCAGGGCCGCGTCACGATCGACCGCCTCGCTGACAATCCCCGCAATCGCAGCCGACTGCCCGCTTGAGGTGGCATCGGACCCCAGTACGGCAAGCTGAACGCTCGCGGCAGCCCCGCGGCGCAGCACCCGACCGGCGGGCTGCGACGTCGGCAGCTCGCGGATCATGATCCCGGCGGCCCGGTAGTCGTTGACGTCGCGCAGCGGAAGGATGTACTGGTCGTCGATGAAGCCCTGAAGCTTGTCGGCCAGCACCCCGCGGTCACCGGTCACAATGACCCGGATACCCACCGAGGGGCCCTCACGCAGCAGGCGCAGCACATCGTCACGCAGGGCCATCATCCGGTCGGGGTCAAGGGCCGCGACCAGCCGCTCCCAGCCGTCGATACCCAGAACAAGGAACGGCATCCGGTCGGTGCCCTCAGCGCGGCGGCGCTGCTCGATGATGTCACCGGCACCGGTGGTCGCCAGCGTTTGCTGCCGGTCGGTGAGCTCGGCGACCAGGCGCCCGAGCAGTCGCTGAACACGGTGCAACTCCAGCTGGGTGACAACGGCACCACACTGCGGGGCCTGAGCAAACGGCAGCAGTGCCCCCGTGCCAAAGTCCGCGAGGAACAGCTGCAGGCTGTCGCGGTCAAAACGGCTCACCAGACGGCCAGCAATGGTGCGCAGCGCACTGGTCCGGCCGGAACGCGAGCCACCCACAAACAGCAGGTGCGAATCGTTCTCCAGATCCCAGAAGAACGGGCGCTGCTCCTGCTCGGCGGGAACATCCTCCAGACCGATAGCGACGGCCGATTCGCTCGGTGCGCCGCCAGCGTCAAGCTCGTCCGCGATCACCCGATCAGGCAGCGGAGCCAGCCACGGAGACGGGTTCAGCGTCGCCCCGATCCGCGCCGACGCGGCACCAACCAGATCGACCAGCGCCCGCAGATCGGTGTTGTCGTGGTCGGTCACCTGGGTGTCCTGCACCGGAGGGAAACGGGGAGGGTAGCCCAGCCCGTCCCAGCTGAGCGGGGCCACCGGCGGAAGCACCCGCTGCACCCGCTGCGTTCCCTGCCGGAGACCGGCAACCCGGGCGGTCTGGAACGCAATCGGCGCAATACCGGCACCCAGACGCACAAAACCGCGTCCAGGGGTTCCGGGAGAGATGAGCGCGGCCTCGGGTGAACCGAGCACGTCGGTGGAGTCGGAGCGGTCCGTCACCCGCAGCGCCACGCGCAGGTTCACGTTCGACTGCATCTCCGGCGTGATGACACCACTCGGCCGCTGCGTAGCCAGCACCAGGTTCACACCCAGTGAGCGGCCCACCCGGGCGATGCGGACCAGGCCGTCAATGAACTCGGGAAGCTCGGTCTTCAGCTCGGCGAACTCGTCAATGACAAGCATCAGGCGGGCGAGGCCACGCTCGGCGGCCTGCTCCGGGTCCTTCGCCCACGCCTGGTCGATGTCGCGAGCCCCCATGTCGCGGAGCACGTGCTCCCGACGACGAAGCTCAGCATCAAGCGAGGCCAGCGCCCGCTCGGTCTCCTGCGCGTCCAGGTTGGTGACCATACCGACGGTGTGCGGCAGCCGCTCGCAGTCAGCAAAGGCCGAGCCGCCCTTGTAGTCAACAAGAACAAAGTTGAGCGCCTCCGGCCGGTTGGCCAGCGCCAGCGACACCACAAGCGCCTGCAGGAACTCACTCTTACCCGAACCGGTTGTTCCAGCGACGAGGGCGTGCGGGCCGTCGGCGACCATGTCGAGCGCAAACTCGCCCTCGGCCGTCGCGCCGACCACCACGTACGACTGGCGGGGCTGGTGATCCCAGCGGGTCACAATCGGCTCGGGGTCGTCCAGGTTGATGTCCAGCAGTTCGGCGTAGCGGACGCTCGTCGGGATGAGGGCGTCGTCACCGTCACCGGAGACGTGGCGGATGGAGCACAGGCTCCGGGCGATCCGTTCGGCGCGCGGCACGGAGCAGCCGTCGAGCAGGATCGTCGAGTGGAACTTGGCCTGCGTTTCCACGCGGGCGAGCGAGCGGTCACGGTCGTCAACAGCGACAACCGTTTTGCCCTCCTCCGGCAGCCGGGAGGCGTCACTGTCCAGGGCAAGAACATGCACACCGGCGGCGGACCCGTCACCGAGGATGCCGACCATGCCGGGGAGCGTGCGGTAGCGGCGCGCACCGTCAACCACCAGCAGCACCTCCGACTCCACGGCGGCACGGCGGCCGCCCTCACCGCTTCGACGCCTGGCGTCGATCAGGGCGGAGATGTCACGCAGACGCTCCCGCCTGGTGTCGTCGGTGTTGCCCATCGCGGCGCCGACACCGGGGACCTGGGTGTGCGGCAGCCACTGCGCCCACTCCCAGTCGGCGGCGTCCTCGTCCCCGCACAGCACAACAATCTGCAGGTCACGCGGCGAGCGCAGCGTCGCCAGCTGGGTGAGCATGGCGCGGGCCGTACTGCGGACGGCGTCCTCCGGCCCGGCCAGGCCAACCGGACCAGCCGCAAAGTCGACGTCGATGGGTGACGGGCTCACGCCGACCACCCGCTCGGTGACCCTGTCCTTCTGCGATCCGCCCTCAAAGCGCACAGCAAGATCGGCCTCCCCCACGCCGACGCGGAGCTTGCGGGCGTCAGGGTCGGTGATGCGCCGCTCCCAGAGCCGGGACAGCGGGGCCGTCGCAATGTCCGTCACGTGGACGGGGTCGGCCGAGCGCTGCCAGGAGTCAAGCCGCTGCGCCCTGACCAGGGTGTTGATCCGGGTCTCCGCCTCTCTGATGCCCTCGATCCACTGCTCCTCCGTGCGCTCCCCCTTGCGCTTGGCCAGGCGGCGGTTGGTGAGGAACGAGCCGATGACCATGATCGGACTGGCCGCGGCCATGAGCAGCATGACGTAGCGCTGGAACACGAGGGCCATCGTCACACCGAGCACAATCGGCACCAGGGCGGACAGCCACGGCAGCGGGGACTTGTCCGGGTCGTCCGGCTTGTCGCCCGGCATGAGGACCGCGGGGGTGGGGGCACTCGGGTCGATCCGCGAGGGCCGGTTGAAGTCGAGCAGCCCCGGCTCATCCGCGGACAGGTCGGCGTCGCTGAACGGTTCAAAACCCAGCCGGATGATGCTGCTGCCGATCTGGACCAGGTCGGCGGGAACGATCTGCGTCGACTCGGTGATCAGCTCACCGTTGACCCTGACCGGCGCCACACCACTGGCATCCCTGGACGGGGTGAGGCTGGCCGTCAGCGGGGTCGGGCCGTCGCCGGCCGGTGCGGTGACACCCAGGCTCAGGTGCAGCGGGAGCAGGTACGGGTCCTGCACACGCAACCCGGCCTCCTGCGCGGTGCCGATCGTGAGGGTTCCGCCCCAGGTCAGTGGGGTGACGGAGCCGGCAAACGGTCCGCCCACAACCTCAAGCCGAGGAGAACCGGGGTTCAGGTGTTCATGCGGCAGCGGCGGGAGGATTGACCCGGACAGGATGCCCGCGTCGCGCAGGCTCAGTGAGGCGACCTCTGTGCGCTCGGCGAGGGTCTGCTCGGTGTCCTCCGGCGGCACGCTCGCGCCCACGAGGGAGCGCGGGTCAACCCGGAGCACCTCGGCCAGTTCAGCCACGGTGGTCAGCTCGTCCACGTCAACCAGGTAACTGTCCAGGCTCTCGGCCATCCTGGCGGCACGGCGACCGGTTGCTCGGGTTCGCAGGCTCAGTCTGAGGCTCATCGGCCGGTCCTTTGCTGGTCGGTTCGGTCGCCGTCAAGAACGCGGACAAACGCGTCAAAACGACCGGTCTGAGTGGTGGCGGGCGGTGGGTCGGCCGGCACAACAAGGGTGCGGGTGATGCCCTCGCTGTTGGCCGCCCCCGTGCTTGCGGCGACGGTTCGCTGGGCGAGCGTCCCGCCCGGGGCGACAAGGGTGATGCTTCCGCTGTCCTGCTCACCCGCGTCCGTGGCCAGGTGGTAGGAGAACTGGTCGATGACCCTGTCTCCGGCGCTGACCGGGGCGTCGATGTCCGGAATGTAGTCGATGGTGCCGTCCC
Organism: Mycetocola sp.; assembly: GCA_052103915.1. Classification (GTDB taxonomy): domain Bacteria; phylum Actinomycetota; class Actinomycetes; order Actinomycetales; family Microbacteriaceae; genus Mycetocola_B. Next base: position 12,390 of record JBQELM010000018.1, read on the forward strand.
GTCCGCACACCACGAGCCCGTGCATGGCGGTGCCGCAGCCGATGACGGACCACTCGGAATCGGAGGTGACCAGGTCATCCAGGGTGACGCTGGTGCGGCCGTCCGCGGCCGTCCGGATGACGTGGGCGGCCAGGATCTGCTGGTCACCTCGCTCGACAAAGCGCACGGTGAGGCTGAGCGGCTCCGACCAGAGGCCGCTGTCGTCAGCGGCGGCGAGCGTCACCGCAACGGTCTGCGCTCCGTTGCTGCCCGGCGTCACGATGAGATGTGTCGCCGACGCGGTGGCACTGGCCCCGGCAGGGGCAACCTCGTCCACCCTGAGCTGCACGCCGTCGCCGCAGGTGGCGCAGCCCAGGCCCAGCTCGGACAGCGGAATGAGCGCACGGGATCCGGCAGATACCGGGTGGTTGTAGCTGATCTCTTTCTGACTGAAGCTCGGCGGCTCGGGCGGAGCGAGACGGACGCGGTAGTGCAGGCGGGTACTGAGGGCCCCGTCGGTGAGGGTGATGGGAAGGCTCAGCTCGGGCTGCTCCGCGTCGTACAGGTCGGAGGCGATGGTGAGGCTGTCCGCTGAGCAGTCGGTGATGCGCAGCACCTCGTCGTTCACGCCGTCTGCGGCGGAGGCAAAGTCCTCCCTGATCTCACCACAGTTGTCAAAGCTCCAGGACGCGGCCGGAGTGCTGGCGATGCTGCCGAGGTAGGGAACCTCGATCAGTGCCCCGCCCGGCCCCTGCGGCGGAGCCTCGGTTTCGGCGTCGCTTGGCGCGTGTGATCCGGTGGTGGACGCCACCACAATCAGGGCGAGCATCGCAGCGCTCAGCGACCGTCGGCGCACGCGTGGGCGCGCAGGTCTCGGCTGCGGCACGGTTCCCCTCCCGATTGGCCCGGCTGTGTAGGGACGCCAGGCGTGACCCTGCCCATATGCTAGTGGGCGATGCGGGTGGCCGTCAGGCCACAGCCGCGTGGGCGGATCGGGAGGATGCGGCAATGACGGACAACAGTCGCGCCAACACGCTCGGCTGGGAGCCGGGGCAGACGGCCCTGTACTCAGCGGAGTCGGGAACGGCGGAACAGAAGCGCGCGCTCGAAAGCGGTCGAGGCGTGCTCCCCGAACTGGCCGAGGCCACGCCAACGCAGCGCAGCATCTGGAAGCACCCGGCGTTCCTCATCTCCATCATCACGACAGCCCTGGCGCTCATCGCCGTCGCCGTGCTGTTCATCCTTGGTGTGCTGAGCCCGGCGAACACCCCGGTGAGCAACCTGAAGCTCAACGCGGGCGACACCAACGCACAGCTCAGCTGGACCGGCGGCGACGAGCCCTACAGCCTGTACGTGATCAACGGCCAGGGTGAGGCGCTTGACCTGTCGGCGCAGATTCGCGGCGGCACGGAGGCCTGGATTCCGGTCGCGCTCGGCCTGTACGACGCCGACTCCTGCTTCGTGGTTCGCCCGGCGGCCGTGACGGCCCAGCCCAGCCTGGTCGCACAGACCCTGGCTGACCAGGGTGGTCAGAGCGTGTGCCTGAGCCGATGAGTGCTGGCCGTCAGTCGACGAATGCTCGCCTGAGCCGGACGAGTGCCTCTTCTCTCGGTCGACGCGCGCGGTACCTGATTGCCGGAGGACTGCTCGGTGCCCTTGCACTGACCGGGTGCACGCCCGGGGCCGACGAGCAGCCCGTCCCCACCCCGAGCGGTGTTGACCTGACGCAGATCAACCCGGACGACCCGGACGGCAACGGTCTCTGGTACCTGCGCGACGCCGACCTGACGCACTTCCGCAAGGACAGCCCCACCGCCGGAT
>JBQELM010000019.1:0-14179 GCA_052103915.1 Mycetocola sp.
ACGGAGATGGTGTTCTCCCCCGGCTGCAACGCGTCGACAGGGATCTCGAAGCTGCTGCGCTCCGGGTCGCCCTTGCTGTCACCGGCGTAGGTGAGGTTGCGCTCCGACTCGGGGGCCGCCTCCACCCGCTCGTCAAGGAAACCGGCGACCTTGGTGCCGTTCACAAAAACCTGGAGGGCGTCGTCGTAGGTGACGGTCGCCTGCAGGGCACTGATGTGGTCGATCTGCTCCTGCGTCAGCGTCACGTCACTACGGAAGTGGTAGGTGGGGATCGCGGGAGCCGAGGTGCCGTTGATGTAGTGGTTCAGGAGTGTGGTGATGGAGTGCCCACCGCCCATGCCCGACGTGGTGCCGTTTTTGGCCCCAAAGCTGCCGCGAGCGTTCTTCCAGCCGGAGTCGTCAAACCCTGGCAGGGTCCAACCGAGCCGGTTGGGCGAGCCAGCGGACGGGTCGGTGTTGCTGTCCGAGTAGGTCCACACCGTGTCGGCCGTGCTGAGCAGGGTGTCTGGCAGTTCAACCGCCGAGGCGGGAACGGTGGCCGCCGCACCGAGTCCCGCAATCAGCAGGAGGGTGAGGCCACCAGCGGTGGCGGGCCGCACGGTGCGTGCGGTGCGTGCCGGTCGTGCTGTTCTGGAACGTGGTTCCATCGTGATGATCGTCTTCTCTCTGGTCCGAGGTGAGGACGCGGTCAGCGCCCGCGACGACGCTAGTGACGCCGACCAAATGAACGACCAACCCCGAGTGAATGGCCCTCAAACCCGGAGAGAGCGTTGGGGCAACACGGTGCCGTCGCTCGGGACGGGCTCCCGGTGCGGCTCACGACCAGGCACGCGACCCGGAAGGCGACCAGGCACGCGACCCGGCAGGCGACCAGGCACGCGGAGGATGACCGAGCGCTCGCTCAGATCCAGCCGCGGTCCCGTGCCTCGATGGCGGCCTGCTGCCTGGTCTTCAGGTGCAGCTTGCTCAGGATCGACGACACGTGGTTGCGGACCGTGCCGGGTGACAGGTGCAGGGCGGCCGCGATCTGGGCGACCGTCTCGCCCGCCGACCCGGCCCTGAGCACATCAAGTTCCCTGTCCGTCAGGGGGCTGCGCTCGTCGGCGAGCGCGTCGGCCGCCACCTCCGGGTCGATGTAGCGACGACCGGCCGCCACCTGCCTGATGACCTCAGCCACGTCCTGGGCTCTGCGCGACTTGGGCATGAAGCCGTGCACTCCCGCGGCGAGCGCCCGCCGCAGCACCCCGGGCCTGGCGTGCCGGGTGACGGCAACAATCCGGGTGGCGACGGTCCGGCGCAGGATCTCGGCGGCCTCCACCCCGTCCATGCCGGGCATCTCAACGTCAAAGAGGCAGACGTCGGGTACCAGCCTGGTCGCCTCGGCGACCGCGTCCGCGCCGTTGGTGCACTCGGCGATGACGTCGATGTCCGGCTCAAGCCGCAGCAGTGCGGCCAGTGCCGTGCGGATCATGTCCTCGTCGTCGGCGATCAGAACCCGGATCATTGTTCTCCTTCGGCGGGCACACGGGCGGTGAGCTCAAACTGTGTGGTGGACGGGGCCGAGGTGGTGAGGGTTCCGCCAGCCTGGGCGACCCGTTCTCCCATCCCGATGATGCCCGCGCCGTCGGGCGCACCGGCTTCGGCGGTTCCGCTTGTGCTGGCTGGCTCTCCCGAATCGCCGTCGTGGCCCGCGCTCAGCTCGGTACGGTCGACGACCCCTCGATCATTGAGCGCACTGAACCGCCACGCACCATCGTCACGCCTCAGCTCCAGGCGCGCAAACTGGCCTCCGCCGTGTTTGAGGATGTTTGTTGTGCTCTCCCTGATGACCGGGCCAAGCACGTCACTCGGCGCCTGGTCGGCACCGGGGTCAACGGCCAGGACCACCCGGATTCCCGACGCACGGAGCAGGTCGGCGGCATTGGCCAGTTCGTCAGGGAGCGGGACCCCACGGAACCGGGTGGCCAGCTCCCGTGTGCCCGTCCTAGCTGCATCAACGGAGCGTTGTGCCGCCTGCAGTTGCTCCCGCGCGGCGGCGGTGTCCTGGTCAAGCAGCCGTTCGGCCAGCTCAAGTTGGAGGGCAATGACCTGCAGGTGGTGGCCCTGAAGGTCGTGCACGTCGCTGGCCATCCGCAGACGCTCCTGGGTGGCGGCCAGGCGCCCCTCCGTCGCCCGCGCGCTATCAAGCTCGCGCACAATGTCCCACCACCACAGCATGCTGACAACGCTGAGGGGCAGGGCCGCGGCGAAGGCAAAAATAACGACCCAGCCGGAGGCGATGTCCGGTGACGCGGTGATGGTGAACCGGCCAAACTCCACCCAGGCCAGGACGATGATGATGGCGCTCACAAGCGCTGTGACGCGCCACCGGACTCCGGACGGCCACGGCAGGACGCACAGCAGCACGCCACTCAGCGAGCCGAGGATGGTCATGCTCCCGACGGTGAGGCCAATCCCGGCAGCGCTCAGTAAACCAACGATGAGCAGCACAACCGTCCACGACCAGCGCAGCGCAACCGACTCCCCCGCGGGGGTGTTCCGGTAGTTGATGCCGAGCAGCACAAAAACGGTCAGCCAGACAACCGCACCAACCAGGTATCCGATCGGACGGATCAGATCGCCCGTGGTACCGGCCGTCAGCGGTGGAACGGACCAGAAGATCAGAACAAAGATCGCAAGAAACAGCGCCGAACCGAAGGTGTACCACCAGGTTGCGATGACACCACGACCGGAGCGTTCCGGCACGGCGGTGGTCGTATCGGCGGCGTCGGCTTCCACGAACGCACGCTCGGTGGTGCGCTCGGATGGCGAGGGTTCTGGGGTCACGGCCACAACACTACGGCCATGACAAAAGTCACGGCCGGGCGGGCGTTTTCTCCCGGCAGCCGGTGACGGGTCGGCACTGCCGATCGTTGGCGGGTCCCGATGGAATGGAACCACGCCTCAACCGGGGCACCCCCGACCAACGCATCCATCGATCGGAGCCCACCATGTCTAACGTCCTCAGCGACCTGATCGCCAACTTCCAGGACCTGGTCGCCCAGGTTCCCGACGCGGTTCAGCCGCTGATCGTGGCGGCCGCGGGCGCTGTGCCGTTCATCGAGGGTGAGGGCTCCGCGGTCATCGGCATCATCGGCGGCATTAACCCCGTGATTGCCGCGATTGCCGGAATCGTCGGCAACTTCCTCTGTGTTGCTGTTCTTGTCCTGCTTGGCTCCCGGGTGCGGACGGCGGTGACGGCCAGACGTGAGTCCACGGCGGAGGTTTCTCCCCGGCGCGAGAAGTTCCAGCGCGCGTTCACCCGCTACGGCGTTCCCGGAGTGAGCCTGCTTGGCCCGCTGCTCCTGCCGACCCAGTTCACCGCCGTCATGCTGGTCGGCAGCGGCGTCAGCAGGGGTCGTGTTCTGCTGTGGCAGGGCATCGCGATTGTTGGCTGGACCACGGTGATGACGCTGATCGTGACCGGCGTGATCCGCTTCGCCGGAGCCTGAGCCGTCCCCTGACTTCTGCCCGGTGTGCTGGGTTCGCGCGCCGGGCAGAAACCTGTTCTCCTCCGTCCCGTGCGGGCACGGCCACCGGCGAGCGCCCGGGCGTCTGTTGCCTGTCCGGGTCGATCTCAGCCGTCCGTTGTCCGCCCGGATCGGTCGATCTCAGCGCTGAACGGTGAGCACGTCACCTGTGGTTGCGTTGATGATGACGTCTGTGGTGCGCAGCTGGCCGCTCTCACGGATGTCAACCTCCCAGCGCGGTTCCCCACGCTCGTCATCGAGCGAGACGGAGTCGATGGTTCCGGGCACCTCGTCGCGTGCCGTTGATGCGGCCTCAACCAGGGTGATGCGGGTGGCGTCCATCTCAGCCCTGTCCTCCGCGTCAATGAGGTCATCCGCCCGCTGGCTCAGCACGGACGCACCGTCCGCAGACACCGTCACCTCTGTGCTCTGATCCCCGGCAACAACGGTGACCTCCCACTCGGACCGGTCGTCCTCCCAGTCCAGGTCCCACGCGCGCGACCCGCTCACGGCGGACTCAGCGGTGCTCACCACGGCGGCAATGTCGTACGTCGCCTCGACAGCACCCGACGTCGCAGTGTCGGAGGGGGTGGACGCAGCGGAGGGAGTCGACGTGGGCGTCCCGCTTGCCGACGGGGTGCTCTGCGGAGCGGATGCTGTCGCATCAGAGGCGTTCTGTTCCGGTTTGGGACTGCACTCCACCAGCGTGAGCGCAACAACGGCGGCAACGGCGGCGGGGGCGGGGCGAGTGATCCGGGACATGACCCTATTTTCAGTGACGCACAGCAGGGGCGACAAGCTCCGATGTCCGGTTACGGCGAACCGTCAGCTTGGGGCGGAACCGTCAGCGTGAGGGCGGAACCGTTCCGCGCTTGATCTGGTTGCGTGTGATCGCTTCCCTCACCAGTCCCTGCAATGCCGGCCCGTTGATGACGTCACCCTCGGCGAGTTCGTAGGAGCGCCGCTGGTTTCCGCCCAGCTCGCCGTTGAAGATCCCCTCCGGATCGGGAAGCGACGCCCCGTGCATGAACCCGAGCTTCACCTTCTTCTTAAAGAGGCCAGCAACGATGAGAATGCCGTCGAGTTCCCAGGTGGGGGCCCCACGCCACTTCCACTCCTCCGTGATGGCGGGGTCAACCGCACGAATCAGCTCCCTGGCCTCGGCAAGTGCTGCCCCGCGCCAGTCAGGGTGATCGGTGATCAGTTGGTCGATGTTCTCGCTCGGTTCCACGATTACTTCCCGTCCGACGCCGACCCTCGGCGGCCCTGGCACCATTGTGCACCTGTCGAGGCAACGCGCCGACAGGCACAGAGCCGGACACAGCGACCTGCATACAAACCACCCGGTCGGTTGCCCGTCGTTGTTGGTCGCTGCGCCCCGTCCTGCCGATACCCTGTGCTCAGGCAATCACCAAGCAAGGACACCCCATGAACGCGTCAGCCACCCCCACCCGCAACACTGACCGCACCCGTCGCCGCATTCTTGACGCCGCCATTGACCTGGTCGGTGAACGCGGGTCGAGTGTGTCCATCGCCCAGGTTGCCGTCGCAGCGGGGGTGTCAAAGAGCGGGCTCCTTCATCACTTTTCGTCCAGGGAGGGCCTGTTTGCCGCGGTCGCCGAGGACACGGTTTCCCGCTTCCGCCAGGACGTTATCGCTCACGTTGACCTGTCGGAGAACCGAGCGGGCAAGCTGCTCCGCGCCTATGTTCGCGCGCTCTGCGGCGGGAGCGCCGAGGCAATGGCCGCGTTCTCCTCATCGACGGTCTGGCATTGGCTTGCTCAGGAACCCGCGGTGATCGCGGTTGTTGCGGCGGACAACGCCTGGTGGTCAACGGAACTGCTTGCGGACGGAATCGGCGCGGAGCGAATGACCGTTGTACGCCGAGCCGCCGAGGGCGTGGCCGTGGCCTACGGTCACGATGAGGAGACGGCAGAGGCCGTCGAGCAGGCCCGATCCGTTCTTCTTGCACTCGCTGAACCAGATGGGCAGTTTGCTGTGACTCCCCGGGGATAAGCTACCGACCATATGGTCTGTTAATGCTAGATTGGCTTTCCCCCACTCCGGGAGACCACCACAACCAGTCACGCAGCACACCCCGATCCACCCCTCGACTGTGCCGGCGACGGGGAAGGACCAGCAATGACCGATCACTACGCAGCAGAGCAACCACACGTTGTTGTGGTCGGTGATGAGGCACCCCAGCTCCACGACACGGTGGCGGCCCTGACCTCGCGTGGCGCAACCGTCAGCACGCTCAGCAGCGGGCTGAGTGATGCACGCCCCGTCACCTGTGCCATCGTCGCCGCCCGGGTTGACCCGGAGGTCAGCTGGGAGCAGTGGTGGGAGCAGTCCGAGGCAACCACCACACTGCTTGACTCCGTCATCGGGCGCATGGCCACACTCTCCACCGCCATCGTTGTCGCCTTCGGCAACTCGGACACCGAGAGGGAACGCCGCCGCGTCAGGGACGCCGTGTCAGACATGCTCAGCTCCCTGGAGGGCAAGGCACTCACCCTGCACGGAATCGACTTCACCGCCAACGCCGTTGAGGTACCGCCGTCCGGCGACAGGGCCCTGCTGGCCACACGACTGACGCAGTTCACCGGTGTTCGCTCCACCCTGCCCAGCGGTCTGGTTGTCTGCCTGGAGGATCTGCGAGACACCCGGCTCTCGTCGGCGCTGACAACCGCCTGGCTCTAGCAGCGACTCCCGGTTCACCTGCCCGCATCGGGGCTACGCCTCAGGGAGGCCGGGCCCGGTCCGAGCCGGGCACACACGCGGGCGGGCGGACACGCGGTCGGGCGATCGGGCGAAGGGTGTAACGCTGGTACCTCGCTCCACCGCCTCGATGGTCGTACCGTGATCCCATGGGTCACAACGATGAGGTACGCGATTTTCTGCGGAGCCGTCGGTCGCGCATCACTCCGGAAGAGGCAGGACTGCCGAGGGACGCGCGCCGTCGCGTTGCCGGGCTGCGTCGCGAGGAGGTCGCCGACCTCGCCGGAGTGAGCATTGATTACTACGCTCGCCTGGAACGCGGCAATCTCACCGGGGTCTCTGACCCGGTCATCACGGCGGTGTCACGTGCACTCCGCCTTGACCAGGCCGAACATGACCACCTGACAGCACTGGCTGCTCTCGCCAATGACCCGTCACGAACCGCAGCGGCGCGACCGGCCGACACCGTCCGACCAGAACTGCACACCATGCTCAACGCCATCGTCGAAGCCCCGGCACTGATCCGCAACCGGCGCATGGACCTGGTTGCCGCGAACGCGCTGGGCTGGGCACTGCACGACACCATGCGTGGCGCACCGGCCCACAACAACTTTGCCCGGTTCATCTTCTGCGACCCGACCGCGCGCGACTTTTACGCCGACTGGTCCCTGCACGCCGACACCACCGTTGCCCTGCTGCGCCGGGACTCAGCGCGAAGCCCGCACGAGCCGGGGATCGTCACCCTCGCGGCCGAGCTGTCCGCAGTCAGCGACGAGTTCGCCTCGCGCTGGAACTCTCACGACGTCCGCCGCCACTACAGCGGGTCAAAGCAGTACCGGCATCCGGTGGCCGGTTTCCTTGACCTGACCTACCAGACGCTTGAGTTTGAGGACGATCCCGGCCTGGTGCTGACCATTCTCACCGCCGAGCCCGGCTCGGTGGGTGCCGAACGCCTGCGGTTGTTGCGGTCCTGGAACGAGACCGCCCCGAACGATCACAGCGAATTGAGGCGGGCTCCGACACCGACATGACCGGTTGAGCCTCGCCACCCACTCAGAACAGCCCGAAGGAGAAACACATGCGCGTCCTCGTCATCGGCGGAAGCGGACACATCGGCAGCTTCCTCATCCCCCGCCTGGTGAGGGCAGGGCACGACGTCGTGTCGATGAGCAGGGGCGGTAAGGAGCCCTACGGCGCAGCCCCCGAATGGTCGGACGTGACCCACGTTGTCGCCGACCGGCAGCGCCTGGACGATCAGGGTGAGTTCGGCGACGCCGTCCGTGACCTCCAGCCGGACGCGGTGGTTGACCTCCTCAGCTTCACCCTCGGCAGTACAACGGCGCTGGTCGAGGCGATCAGGGGCAGCATTGACCACCTGGTGCACTGCGGCTCGCTGTGGCGGTACGGGCCAAGCCTGAAACTGCCCATCGCCGAGGGCGAGGGAACTCCGGCCATCGACGAGTACGGAACCCAGAAGGAACTGATCGCTCAATACCTGAAGCAGGAGACCGCTCGCGGTGGTCTGGTCACAACCTCCATCCACCCCGGCCACATTGTTGGCCCCGGCTGGCACCCGACCGGGGTGCTGGGTAACAGCGACCCGGCCACCTGGATGGCGCTCTCAGCGGGCGAGACCATTCGCGTGCCGGGCAGCGGCGCGGAGTCCATGCACCACGTGCACGCCGACGACGTCGCGCAGGTTTTTGAGCTGGCGCTGACCCACCGCGACGCGGCCGCCGGTGAGGACTTCCACGCTGTCGCCGCACACGCTCTCAGCGTTCAGGGGTACGCCACGATTGCGGCCGGCTGGTTTGGTCAGGAGGCCGCCCTTGAGCAGGTCAGCTGGGACGAGTTCCGCCGCCACACCACGGCCGAGTTTGCCGATAACAGCTGGGGGCACCTCCAGCGCAACCATGTGCTGTCAATCGCCAAGTCGCGCACCCTGCTTGGCTACGCGCCAGCGTGGGAACCGGAGCAGGCCATTCAGGAGTCCGTTCGCTGGCTGATGGACAACGGTCAGCTCGCCGTGGCGCAGCCGATGTTCGGCTAGACAGCACAGTTCACCGAAGGTCCGTCGGGGACGCCACGAAGCGGAGTGAGACTTGGCAGCACGGCCCCACCATGCCACAATGTGTACCACTCGATTGGTACACATGACGACGGGGGCCTGCGTGATCCTTTTCTTTTTCCAGTACGGAACCGCCCTCGTCGGCCTCATCATTGCCGTCGGGATTTTTGCCTTCTCGCTGAGCAGACGCGGAGCACTGAGAGGCGGCCTCCTCACCCCCAACCGGTGGTGGGTCCTCTCCGGCGCGACCCTCGCCATTGCCCTGATCGTCGCGCTCAGGGCTCACACCGTCTGGCCACTGTTCACACTGGCATGGGACAGTGAGGACTCGTTCCTCATTCACGCCCAGATCAGCTTCCTCGCGCCGCTGATCCTTGGAATTGCCGCCGTTATCAGCACCGCGCTCCCCCTCCCAACCACACCAGCGCAGAGCGCGGCGCACCTCACCCCACGAACACCGCTCACTTTCACTCCACGACGCCCTCTGCGTTGGCTGATCGGCACAACTATCGTGACGATTGGCCTGTCCCTGTGGGCAGGTTTCCTGTCGAGTCCGGACGAGAACGGTCGCTTTGTGAACTACAACACGAGCGTGTCAAGCTCAGCGAGCGCCGGCACCAGCATCTACGGCTGGTGGTTCTCCACCCCGGCGCTCTGCATCCTCGCCGCTCTGCTCGCAGTCACCGCACTTGTCCCCGTGCTCGTGGCCCGACCCGCGCTCTCGTCCGACACCGCGGGCGACACAACATCGCGCACCGCGCGCGTGAGGGCGGCGCTCTTCCTCGCGACGGGCGCGATTCTGCTGCACCTGTCACGCATCCTGACCAGCCTGTACGGAGCGTCAAGCATTCGCAGCACCTTCACGACAGGCGACTCCGACTCGATTTCGTTCGGAAGCACTTTTGCCGAGATCGGTCCGCTTTTCTCCTGGGGCGCCTGGATCGTTGCCGGTGTTGGCTTTGCCCTGTGGTGGAGCGTTCTGCTTTCGGCGGCACGGCCAAGCCGTCACCACTCCGCCGCGGCGCGTGTACCGATCGCCGCGCCATGATCATTACCCTCACTGAGTCAGGTGCTCCGCGGACTGACCAGATTTGTGACCAGATCCGCGGCCTCATCACAACGGGGGCTCTGGCCGCCGACCAACGCCTCCCCTCGGTGAGACAGCTGGCCAGCGATCTGGGCATTGCGCCGGGAACCGTTGCGAAGGCCTACCGAACACTCGAGGAGGAAGGGGCCCTGGTCACCCGGATCGGCAGCGGCACCCGAGTCAGCCGCACCGCTTCCCCCACCCACCCGGATGTGCTTCGCGCTGCGGCCGCGCTCGCCTCGGTAAGTAAACGAGAAAACATGAGCGCGGACGATGCGGTGCGAATACTCCGGGCGATCTGGCCGGAGTGAGGCGAAGCCGTCACGTCGCGGGTGAAAGCTGCGTCACCCCGGGCACGGATCCCTGCGGGTCAGCCTGCGCACGGAGGCCCCTCAGCACCGAAGCAACGTCCCGCGCTGCCGCATCAGCCTCAACAAGAAACGGGTCACCGATCCCGGGGACAGCCCCCTGATGCACACCCTGCTGGTCGGCAGCCGCCACTCGCCCCAGCGCCCAACGGTTGGGCCACGCGGTGAGATCGTCAGAACCATTCAGGTCTGACGGCCCCGCAGGCCGCAGGAGACGCGCGCCCTCGCCGGTACGAATCGACACCCCTCCTGGCCACCGACCGGCAGCCACAGCACCCGCGTCCCTCAGCGAGCGCAGCAGCGGGTCGGCGGTTTTGTCCAGTGAGCCGTATCGTTGCCACGCCTCAATCGCGCTCCAGGCCGTCGTGACCCGCCCGGTGAGACTCGAACCAAGCTGAAACACCCCGTCCCGATAGTTCAGGGTGACGCCCGGGCCGACGAGGTCGATGCGTCCCTCGTCAATGAGGTCCGCGAACTCCGCCATACGCCCGGCAGGTGGTCCGGATGTCACTCGCGATATCGGCCCAACGAGGAGTCGGTCCACGGCCTTATCGCTATCAAAAGCGTTCGCGCGGCGAAGCGCCTGAACACGAGACCGCACCCGGAACAGCAGATCGCGGGCGGCCAACCAGGGGCTCGCCTCCGGGTCGGTGATCCCAAGACGCTCCTGCGCGATAAAGCGACGAACAACCTCAGCCCACTCGTTTGCAGTCATCGGCTCCGTTCGACGCTGGCCCAGAACCGACAGCGCCGCGTGCCCGGGATCCCGCAGCGCACCCGCGACCGGCCTCCCCGCAAACACCCCCTCGATCTCCTCCCACATCTGACGGGCGACAGTGTCGGCGCTGAGCGTTCGTTTGCCTGCATGCGCGGCATGCGTCCGCTCCGCCCAGCCCGCGGTGAGGACCCGAGCCTCAACCGGGGGAAGCTGGACGCCGGGCTGTGCTCGTTTGGGCAGTCCGGCACCGGATGACACGGAGAGCATCGGCCGCTGACCGGACGCAACCTCGCCAGAGACAAGGAGGCCAACCAGGTCAAAGAATGTTGCCCCCAACCCCCTCACCGCTACACGGCGTGACCAGTCGATGGTGCCAAGTGCGCTCACATCCGCCATGCCGGGCGGAAGATAGCGTCCTCCGGCGAGTTCGGCGAAGCCGCTCTCGTCCCTGCTGGGCTTGTCGTCAAGGAAACCGGGGGCGAACACGGTGAGCGCCGCACGGAGATCGGGCCCATGATCAAGCTCAAGCCGGTCAAGGCCTGTGTCCTGCGCTTCGACGCCGAGGACCGTTGCGCGACGATGCGTGACCGTCATGGTGGGTGCAGCACGGGCGATGATCGACTCCAACGCCCACCGGTAGTACCAGCCCTGAAGTGCCCGAGGAGGGGGTGACCAGGGCCGGATTGTGCGCGCCAGGGAGCGCATATCAGCGGGCATTCCCCGGTGCAGCTCCGGCCGCGCGCACCACTCTGCCAGCGAGGGGCCACCGGCAACCGGGGCCGCCGACGGCACGCTCTCATCGGCAAACGCAGTCGTCGCTGACGCCGGTGTGTTGTTCAGTAGCGCTCGCGACTGGCCCGTCCGCCAGACCTTCCCCGCCCCCGCGTCATGGGGGTCGATGAGCAGAACGGACACCGGTGAGCTCAGGGACGTGTGGGCGAGATGGGCCGCGAGCCGCTCAAGAAAAGCAACCGATTTGGGACCGGCACCCACAACCGCAACGTCTACCGATTGTGACCCGCCGTCGTCACCACCCATCGTTTCTGTCATGAGGTCATCATGCAGCGCATAAAACCACCCGCCCTGATGTCGTGTCACACCGCGTCACGAAGTCGGGCCACGCTGACAGGTCGGATATTCTGGCGGGCGGCGGAAAGAGTTCGCGTCCGTCGCGAACAAGCCGTCGACCGTCGCGAGGCATACCCCTCCCCCACCACCGCTCAACCCGCACAACGTGTGGGGCTGTGCGCGTTGTCTTGAGAGGAACACATGCTGACCTTTGCCCTGTTGTTACGGCCAGGAGGCTACAGTTCGGGGTCCTGGCGGGTCCCCGGCTCACGGATCGAAGAGGCCACCCAGCTGCAACTGTTTGCAGACGTTGCTGCACATGCGGAGGCTGCCGGCGTCGATGCCCTCTTTTTTGCCGACTCGCTCGCGCTGCCGACCAGCGCCGTTGACCACATTTCACAGCCGTTGGAGCCGCTCACCCTTGTGGGGGCCCTGGCCGCGTTGACCAGCCGCATCGGTTTCATCGCGACCGCCTCGACCACATACAACGAGCCGTACAACCTGGCCAGACAGTTCGCCACGCTTGACCACCTCAGCAGCGGCCGTGTCGGTTGGAACGTTGTGACCACGGCAGCCGGCGACGAGGTCGCCCGGAACTTTGGCCGTGACAGGCACCTGGCCCACGACACCAGGTACGCCAGAGCGGACGAATTTCAGACCGCGGTGAAGGCGCTCTGGCTCAGCTGGGACAGGGATGCGATCCGCGTTGATCGTGACCGTGGCGTCCAGACGGCAGACAACAGCATCCACCCCGTCGACTACGTCGGCGCTCATCTGTCCGTCGCGGGGCCGTTGAACGTTCCCCGTCCCCCACAGCAGTGGCCGCTCATGGCGCATGCGGGACAGAGCGCTGAGGGTCTCGATGTTGCGCAGAACCACGCAGAGCTCATCTTTTCTGTGCAGCACGATGTCACAAAGGCCGCACAGTTCAAGCGGGAGGTGGCTCACCGCCTTCAGGCTCAGGGACGCCCGGCCCACGGCATCAAGGTCCTTCCCGGTCTGATCCCCATCATCGGCGAGACCGCCGAGGCTGCCGCGGAGCTTGACTCTCTCTACCGTGAGCTTGGTGGTGAATCCGACTCAACAGATGAGCTGTCCTGGGTGCTCGGTTACGACGTCCGCACCGCAGATCAGGACCACGTGGTCACCGCCGCTGACCTCTCAAACCCTGACCAGGTTCAGGGCGGTCAGAGCTGGTACCGGCAGATTCAGCAGCTTGTCACCGAGTACCCCCAGACCGTCGGTGAGCTTCGCACCCGCCTCAGCACGGTTGGCCGATTTGGGCACTTCCGTGTTGTGGGAACGCCAGAGCAGGTCGCCGACGAGTTGGCCGCGTGGCATGACAGCGGCGCCGCGGACGGCTTTGTTGTTCAGCTCCCCGTCCTGCCCGGTGTCGACGACCTCTTCCTCAACAGGGTTCTTCCGATCCTGCGCGACCGTGGATACGTGCCCCCGCTTGGTGCCGCACCCACCACCCTCAGGGAGCGGCTTGGTTTGCCCTCCCTCCCGGAGAACTTCCCCACCACATGGACACCGTCAATTGCGGGAAAGGACAACGCATGAGTGCCCCACAGGGATCAACACTGATTGACGATCTCATCGGTCACAACGGTGAGCCGATTCGCTCCCCCCGTCCCACCGTTCGGGACAACCTCAACGAGGTCGTTGACGCGCTGTTCTCACCTGTTGCGGGTGACGCCGCGTTTCCCGTCGCCGACCGGCTGATCGTCGCGCTCTATGTTGCGACCCTGCACGGAGACTCGGCCGCCATCGGATGGTTTGCGGAGGCGGCGGAGGCAGCGGGTGTTGCGAAGGGCATCGAGGACGAGACCATTGAGCTGGCCGAAGCGCACCTGACCACCGGCCCTTACGGGTCATACGATGGTCCGCTTCGTGGTGAAAGTGTTGACGGTCCCGCTGTGGAGGTCCCCAGGGCGAGTGTTTTTGGCATCAAACTCGGCGCCGGGTTGGAGCATGCGCACCGCGTTCTTTTCCACCCGAGAGACGTGGTGTCCGATCACCTTCGAGCACTCTCCGATGCGGGGTGGTCAACCGACCAGATCGTCATTCTCACCCAGCTTGTCTCTGTCCTGACGTTCCAGCTTCGCATTGCTCAGGGGGTCAGGGCGATCTCTGATGTCGCCGCCACTCCGGATGCGCACCAGCCCCGCCCCGCGCTGAGCAGACCCCAGCCTGGCACCCCGCCACCACCGCTGTCCGCGACGTCCGGTCAAACGCCTGAACGTTTCACTCGGCTCACCGTTGCGTGGAGCCCCTGGTTGACGGTTCCGCTGGATACCGACGACCACATCGACTGGGTCGGCACCTTTGGCAAGCGGCGAGCCTCGTCCCCGTCGTTCCGGCTGGCCGCGCGGGACCCACGGGTGTCGCTTCCGCTGTCCAGAACAGAGGACAACATCTTCGGTGGGTCAGACGGCGGCCTGTCCCGCGGGGAAAGGGAGCTCGGCGCTCTCCTGGTCTCCCGCCTGAACGGGTGCATCTACTGCGCGTCCGTCCACAGCCGCGCAACAACCAAGTTCACCGGGGACGTTGACCGGGTCGACGCGATCCTCGACAGCGGCATCGGAATTGACCTCGGCGAGCGGTGGAACGTCCTCGCCGATGCGGTGACGGCGCTCA
>JBQELM010000020.1:0-13977 GCA_052103915.1 Mycetocola sp.
GGGTCAACGTGTTCCGTGCCGTGGTGTTTTTTGCTCGCATCCTGTGGGACATCATGGTGGCGTCGTTGCATATCGCCTGGATGGTGGTGAAGCCGGGCAAGCTGAAGCACAACGCGATCATCGCCGTTCAGCTGCACACCCGGTCAGATCTGATCCTGGCCTGGACGGCTGAGGCTGTGTCCATTGTTCCCGGCTCGATCATTGTTGACCAGGACCGCGAAACCTCCACTCTGTACATCCACGCCATCGATGTGGACACGGAGGACGACATCAACGATCTGATCCGCAGTGTGATGGCGACGGAGCGTCGCATGCTTCTCGCGATCGGTTCGCCGAGTGAGGCTGCCGCGGTGCGGGAGCGGGACAGGGAACGCCGAGCCAGCCGCCGCAGCGCCACACAGAAGGGGGCATCCGCATGACCGACACCGTCTTCGGAATGACCATGATCGTGCTCATCTGCATCCTCTTTGTTGTGGGCGCCGGTGCCGCGGTCTACCGCATCATCGTGGGGCCCGCCCTGCTTGATCGGGTCGTCGCAACCGACGTGCTCATTGCAACGGTGATGTGTGCGTTGGGTGCAGAGATGGCGATCAACCACCACACGCACACCCTGCCGGTTCTGCTGGTTCTGGCCATGTTTGCTGTTGTTGGCTCGATCAGTGCCGCACGCTTCCTCGCGAATCAGGACAACGCATGACCTCATTCACCGACACCGTCACCCTCCTGCTGGTTTTTGTTGGCGCCCTGATGTGTTTTGCCGCGGGGGTTGGCCTGCTGCGATTCCCTGACGTGCTCGCGCGACTTCACGCCGCAACCAAGCCGCAGATTTTTGGGTTGATCGTCATCTGCCTTGACATTGTTTTTACCTCGCCGAGCATCGGAACGATCACGATGGCCGTGGCAATCATCGTGTTCCAGTCGCTGACGGCCCCGGTTTCGGCGCACCTGGTCTCCCGGGCGGCGTACCGGAGCGGACGCTACCGGGCGGATGCCCTCATCCGTGATGATCTGGCGGAGCGGATGAATCGCGCCGACCGCGCGTAGTCCGCTGCACAGGCGCGGGAGGACCAGCACTCAACGACGGGGAGAAGGCCCCTGGTGCGGTGGCTGTGGACAAGGCACCAGGGCGCAGGCAGCGCAATAAGCTGAGTTTTTCTCGCTCGTGCTTCGCTGTCTGGTGGTTGTGTGTCCTCTTTTCCTGACCCCGCCGGGTATTCGTCCGGTGTCCCCGTTTCTGGTGCTCAGGCGCTGTCCGCTGACGGTGTCTACACCGCCGGAATTCCCGAGAACGACCGCTCTGACCGAGCCGGTGGGGCGGTCGGTGGCCTGTCGCTCAGCGTGCACGCGCGCGAAACGGTTGTGGCCAGCATGCCCACCGTTCTCCCGCGCCTGGATGCCGTTGCCTCCCTGATGTACACGCGCCTCTTTGACGCGCATCCCGAACTGCTCGACGGAGTGTTCTCGCGCAGCACCGCGCGCACCGGCGTTCAAGCGCGGGCGTTCTCCGGTGCATATGGGCGGTTCGCCCGATCGATCATTGCAACCAGTACCGAGCCTCGTGAACTCGTTGACCAGATTGCGCAGCGTCATGCTGCCGCTGGAGTCAGAGCGCATCGCTATGCCAGGCTTCGCTCGTTTTTTGCGGGTGCGCTCGCTCAGGTCATTGGCGACCACGTCTCCGGCCACCGTGTGGTGTCCTGGATGGAGGTCTATGACCTGATGGCGGCGAGTCTGAGCCGGAGAGAATCGGCCCTGTACACGCAGGTGGGTGTTCGCACGCATCTGACACCGTGGCGTGTAGCAGCGCGCACAGCCGCGGGGCTGTACGCCACAACGCTTGAGCTGGAACCGACCGCGGAGTCTCACCTGTCCCGACCGCGACCCGGACAGTACATCAGCGTCCGGGTCACGCTGGCCGATGGCAGGGTTCAGACCAGGCAGTACACGCTGAACGACTCAACGCCCTCTCGGCGCACCTTCACTGTTCGCCGGCTTGACGAGGGGATGGTGTCTCCCGTTCTGGCCGGTCGAACCCGTGCGGGTCAGACCCTGATGATTTCCGATCCCTTCGGTGACGTTGGTGCGCTTGAGGGGGACGGGCCACTTGTTCTGGCCACAGCCGGGATCGGCTGCACCCCGGCGGCGGCCATCCTGCGTGCGCTGGCAGACAGCGGAAGCACTCGCGAGGTTCTGGTCGCCCATGCCGACCAGTCTTTGCGGAGCTGGGCGCTTCGCTCCCGCATGGAGGCGGACGTCAGGGCGCTGCCCAACGCCAGGCTCCGCGTGTGGCTCGCCCGGCGCGAGGAGGGGGACGACCCGGGTGTTGCCGAAGTCATGGACGGGCGTCTTGACGTTGTTGGCCTTCGTGCGCGGCCCGGGGCAACGGTGTTCCTGTGTGGGCCCGTACCGTTTATGGATTCCATGCGACTGCAGCTCGCCGTTGTGGGTGTCCCTGACAGCGACATTCGGTACGAGGCTTTTGGTCCTGACCTGTGGCGGGAGCGAGGCGAAGCGCCAACGCAGGACCGGTTTCGGTAGTCCTGGTTGGTGCACGTCCGGCGTGATGTTCGCTGGCGTGGGGAGCGGTAAACCGGGGCACCGGGTTCGACAAAACCGCGTGTATTCGCGGTTGGTTCGCGGACCGCGCGTCCCGTGCTCAGGGGAGCCGGGGCAGGTGGTGACCGCTATGTCGCGGCCGGTCATAGATCACCGGGTTATCTGTGCAGGCACGAGTTCCGATCGTGCTGTGTTGTCACCGCGCGGACTGCTCCGTGCGGAGGAAAGATGAAAACGGGTCAGGCCGCCGCTTCCCTGCCATCACGCCTGTGTTGAAGTGTGCGTTCTGCTGGTACGCTGAACCGTGTCGCAACTGGCGTAGAAGCGGGTCCCTGAGTCCCGCCAAGATGGTTACCATCGGGGAGCGACTGACACGGATTCGGCCGCACGCCTGGGCCGATACGGATTCGATTTTGCCTGTCCGCCGCTGTCATACAAGGAGCCCGTCGTGACCGACACCTTTAATGCACCCCTGTCCGAAGTCGATCCAGAGATCGCCGCTGTTCTTGAGCAGGAGCTCGGACGCCAGCGCGACTACCTTGAGATGATCGCGAGCGAGAACTTTGTTCCCGTCTCCGTCCTCCAGTCACAGGGAAGCGTCCTCACCAACAAGTACGCCGAGGGGTACCCCGGCCGTCGTTACTACGGTGGGTGCGAGTTTGTTGATGTGGCGGAGTCGCTCGCCATTGAGCGGGCAAAGAGCCTGTTCGGTGCTGCCTACGCCAACGTTCAGCCGCACTCGGGTGCAACGGCCAACGCCGCCGTTCTTTCGGCGATCGCGACGCCGGGCGACACGATCCTCGGTCTTGAGCTGGCTCACGGTGGCCACCTGACCCACGGTATGAAGCTCAACTTCTCCGGCAAGCTCTACGACGCCGTGTCCTACGGTGTTGACCCGGAGACCTTCCTTGTTGACATGAACGTTGTGCGCGACAAGGCACTCAAGCACAGGCCGCAGGTCATCATCGCCGGTTGGTCCGCCTACCCGCGTCAGCTGGACTTCCAGGCCTTCCGTGACATTGCTGATGAGGTTGGCGCCAAGCTCTGGGTGGACATGGCTCACTTCGCCGGTCTGGTCGCCGCTGGCCTGCACCCGTCGCCGGTTCCCTTCGCCGACGTGGTGTCCTCCACCGTGCACAAGACCATCGGTGGACCCCGCTCCGGTTTCATCGTCAGCCGCGACACGGAGCTGGCCAAGAAGCTCAACTCCAACGTCTTCCCCGGTCAGCAGGGTGGCCCGCTGATGCACGTCATCGCTGCGAAGGCCACGGCGTTTAAGCTCGCCGCAACCGACGACTTCAAGGACCGCCAGGCCCGCACCATCAGCGGTGCGAAGATCCTCGCCGACCGCCTCACCTCCGACGACTCCCGCGCCGCCGGTGTTGACGTTCTGACCGGTGGAACGGACGTGCACCTGGTGCTTGCCGACCTGCGCACCTCACCGCTGGACGGCCAGCAGGCCGAGGACGTGCTGCACTCGGTTGGCATCACCGTGAACCGCAACTCCGTGCCGTTTGACCCGCGCCCGCCGATGGTCACCTCCGGTCTGCGCATTGGTACGCCCGCACTGGCCACCCGTGGTTTCGGCGACGCAGAGTTCACCGAGGTTGCCGACGTTATCGCCCTGGCCCTGCGCCCCGGTGCTGACGTTCAGGCCCTGCGTGACCGCGTTGCGGCGCTGACCGCTCGCTTCCCGCTGTACCCCGGCCTGGCTCAGTAGTCCGATGACCGCACAGAAACTGGACGGTCTGGCCGCGTCCGCGGCGATTAAAGACGAACTGCGTGAGCGCGTCAGCGCTTTGCGTGAGCGCGGCATCGTCCCCGGCCTCGGCACACTCCTGGTTGGCGACAACCCCGCCTCACGCTCCTACGTCACGGGCAAGCACCGCGACTGTGCCGAGGTGGGTATTGAGTCGATCCAGGTGGAGCTTCCCGCTGACGCTGACGAGGCAACCATTCGTCAGGCGATCGCCGACTTGAACGCCAACCCGGCCGTCACCGGCTACATCGTGCAGCTTCCGCTGCCCGACGGCATCAACGAAAACGCGATGCTTGAGCTGATCGACCCGGCCAAGGACGCCGACGGGCTGCACCCGATGAACCTGGGTGCCCTGGTGGCTAACGTGTCCGGACCGATGGAGACACCGCTGCCGTGCACTCCCGCAGGAATTGTGCAGCTGTTGCTGCGCAACGGCGTTGAGGTCGCCGGAAAGCACGTCACCGTGATCGGCCGTGGACTGACCGTTGGTCGTCCGCTTGGGCTGTTGCTCACCCGTAAGGGGCTGGACGCCACGGTGACGCTGACGCACTCCCGCACTCCGGACATCGCTGAGCAGGTCAAGCGGGCCGACATCGTTGTGGCTGCCGTTGGTGTGCCGCACCTGGTGAAGGCCGACTGGATCAAGCCGGGTGCCGCGGTGCTCGACGTTGGGGTCACGCGGGTCGGAACAACCGAGTCCGGCCGGGCAAAGCTTGCCGGTGATGTTGACCCCGCCGTTGCGGAGGTGGCCGGCTGGCTCTCGCCCAACCCCGGTGGTGTTGGTCCGATGACCCGAGCCCTCCTGCTTGAGAACGTTGTTCTCGCGGCGGAGCGCACGTCCGCCTAGGACCTCACCGACAGCTGTGATGCACGCCCCGATGTTTCCGACATCGGGGCGTGCGTCTGTTCCTGGTGGTGGCGTGGTGTGTCAGTCGTGGCGGGAACCACCGCGGTTCTAGGATCGGTACGGAGCTGGAGGGGGCGGCCGCTTCGCACAACTTCTGGGGGAACGTATTGCCTCGTGTCCGATCGGGCAGGAGTGGGCGCACTTTTTCTGGAGGTCTCATGGCACGCGCGGTGACGGGCGAACAGTTCACGCTTCACAGCGGATCGGTGCAGGCACAGGTGAGCGCGGTTGCCGCCGCCCTGCGTGGCCTCGCAGTGGACGGTGTTGATGTGGTTGCCGGGTACGGTCCCGATCAGACGCCGCCGTCGGCGAGTGGGATCACGCTGGCCCCGTGGCCAAACCGTACCGCCGGTGGTGTGTGGGTTGATGCCGATGGTGTCCGTCAGCAGCTGGATATTTCTGAGCCGGCCAGGAACAACGCCATCCATGGTCTTGTGCGTTTTACCGCTTTTAGCGGGGTGCAGCCGTCACCGGATCGTGTCATTCTCAGCACAACCATTCACCCGCAGCATGGTTACCCGTACCTGGTTGACCTTGACGTGGAGTACCGGCTGACCGAGTCAGGAATTGTTGTGGAGTACCGCGTCCACAATGCCGGTTCTGTGGCGGCTCCCGTTGCGCTGGGTGCACATCCCTTTGTCACGATCGGTGACGTTGCCGCCGAGTCGTTGACCGTTCGGATCAACTGCAACACCCACCTGACCCTAGACCAGGACAGCATGGTCCCGGTCGGTCGGAGCACGCTTGACGGTGGTGAACACGACCTCCGCCAGGGGCGGCTGCTTGGCGAGCTGGATGCGGATGATGCCTACGCCGATCCGACCGTTCAGGATGGGCACATCACCCACACGGTGAGTGCGCCGGATGGGCGGACGCTGGCTGTCTGGGGCGACAGCAACTTTGAGTACTGGCAGGTGTTCACCAGCCGCAGCTATCCGGGGCAGAGTGTTGCTCTTGCTATCGAACCGATGACGGCACCAGGCAACGCGCTGGTCAGCGGTGAGGGGTTGCGCTGGCTTGAGCCCGGTGAGCGGTGGAGCCTGAGCTGGGGGATGACGCTGTCTCAGGCTTAGTCTGGCGGCGCAGTTCCCGTTTGTCCCCGCACCGGCAGACGTTCTCTGGCCATCGGATGACGGCACCCAGCTTCCACGGAATCACGAGATGACAACCACACCACAGCAGAAAACAGGCATGTGGCTGATGTGGGCGTTTATCGTGTTGTGTGTTGTGATGGTTGGGCTTTTCTGGGTGCTCCGCTCACCGCTGAATGGTGTGCCCGGCCTGATCCAGCTGAACGCGATCAGGGCAGCGCTCGCGTGGGGCGCTGTTGTGCTGACCGTGGTGGTCGTGATCGTGAGTTCGCGGCGGCGTGGTCCCCGCGGCGCGCGAGTGCGCCGGACCGCGGTCCTTGGGGCGCTGGGTGTTGGTGTTGGTGTGCTGTTTGGCTACGGCCCTGTGACCCAGGGGGTGTCCGCAGGGTCGGAGCTGTCGAGTTCAGCGGAACTCCGGGTACTGAGTTGGAACACGGGAACGGACCCAACGGGTGCCGCCGATCCGGTGCTCGCCCAGCTGGTCGCAGAGGTGAACCCCAATGTGATTGTGCTTCCCGAGGGGCCGTTGGGGTACGTGACGTACCCGTGGGCTGAGACCGTTGGCCCGAACAAGGTTGGTTTTGTGGGCGAGGGGTCTCTCGTTGGCATTCTGATGGATGCCGACATGGTGCGGGATGGCGCATACCGCGTCGATCAGACGGGGGTGCCGCCGTGGGCTGGGCTCAAACTGGTGTCGGATGATCCCGCGTCCGGCTGGCCAACAATCATTGGTGCCCATATTCAGCAGCCGGGGTTGTCCTGGGCTCAGACCTGGCGGGAGCACCTGGCCTGGATCGCTGACGAGTGCGCCGCGGGGCCGGTTCTGGTGATTGGTGACTTCAACTCAACCGTTGACAACCTGGGCGGGCCGGGGATCGGGTCCTGTTTTGATGTTGCCTCAGTGGTGGGGGCGGGGGCGGTGGCCACCTGGCCGGCCTGGGCTCCACCGCTTCTGGGCGTCTCGATTGATCGCATGATGGTCAGCAAGGATTATCCCCGTGATGCTGCCCAGTTCCGGGTGCTTCGTGGTGCCGGTCACGGCAACTCCGACCACTGGCCCATTGCTGGAACGCTCAGGCTCTGACACGGGCGTAGGCCAGTGCAGGTGCAGGTGCAGGTGCAGGTGTGGTCGAGCGTTTATTGGCCGGTGCTGGCGGAGCGCCCGGTCCGCACTGCGGTGACATCAGCTGCACACACCCCGTCACGCAGGCTGCGCAGCGTGCTGCGCGCCATGGGGCTGACGTCGTCTCCCGTGCTGCGGGAGGGAGCGTGCGCGCCCCAGCAGCGGGTGGCTCCTGGAGGGGCGGTGAAGGGCGTGGGGAGAGACAAGAGTCCTGTCCAATCGATCGGGGGTCGACAGATGGTTGGTGACATGGCGCAACGGAACTGATCCTGCGTGATGCAGTGATGGGCGCGGGGCCTCCGTGCTGTGTCAGCCGATGCCGGAACCGCTCGGGCCTGGGGGTGCGGGGGCGATGCGAGACTACGGTCTGATTAGTATGGGCTGAATCGGGTAGTAAGTCACGATTTGAAACGGACGTTCAATGATGATTTTGAGACAGCTTCCCGATCCCGCCGATGTGAAGACTCTGGGGTACACGCCCAAAGACCCGCGCGCGCGTTTTGCTGAGGTGATCCGATTGTCTGGCACGCGGGAACAGTGGCCCATGGCCATGCGGGTTCCGCACCGGGTCGACTTCCACACCCTCCTGCTGACGACGGCTGGTTCGGGTCGGCACCTCATTGATTTCAGCGTTCACCAGTGTGTTCCCGGAACCATCAGTTGGGCCCGACCTGATCAGGTTCAGCGGGTGGAACCCGGCGCGCACCTGGAGGTTGTTGCCCTCCTCGTCCGGCGTGACGCGCTGTTGCTTCCCGGGTTTTCCGATCGACTTGATGCGCATCCGCCGGAGCGTTTGGCCTGGACCCTCAATGATGAGGACCGGCGCGCCGTTGTCGAGGCGCTTGAACGGGTGGAGCAGGACATCGCGGGCGAACGGCACGATCTTGTGCGGGCGCGCTCAACCACTATCTTGCTTGAGTTGGAGCGCTATTCTCGGCCGCATGCGTCATCCATCGATGCTCCGTCCGCGCGGCTTGTTGCCGGCATCAGGACCGCGATCAACACCCACTTCCGGCAGCTGAGGGCAGCGGACGACTACGCCGCACTGCTGGGCTACTCAACCAGGACGCTCAACAGGGCGAGCGTGCAGGTGACGGGCAAATCGGTGAAGGCGCTCATCGTGGAACGCACCATGCTTGAGGCAAAAAGGTTACTGATTGATTCGCGGCGAAGCGTTGTGGGTATCTCCCACGAGCTGGGTTTCAGCGAATCAACCAACTTTGTTGCCGCGTTTAGGAACAGCGAGGGCGTGACCCCTCGGCAGTTCCGCACCCGGCTGCTTGCCGTCCAGGAGGCCGGCGACAACGCCGACGTGGCGGCGGCTGTTCCGGTCGCAGAGTGACGCAGCAGGGGGAGAGGGTTCTCCCCCACGGCTGGGGGATACGGACCGTATAGTGGGATCCGGTCAAGATGTGACCGTTCCCATCCTTGACACCCACGCGGAGCACAATGGAGAAGCAGGCAGGCGGAGGGCGGGCCCCCAACATCAGGGATGTTGCCGCCCATGCCGGGGTCTCCTACCAAACCGTGTCCCGTGTGCTCAACGGAAGCGACAGCATCCGCGAGTCAACAAGGCAGAGCGTTCTTGATGCCATCAAGGCGACCGGCTACCGGCCCAACAGTGCGGCCCGCGCACTGGTCACCAGGCGGAGCGGCCTGATCGGCGTGCTCTCTACGCATGAGCACGCACACTTCGGCCCGCAGACGATGCAGATCGCAATGGAGCGCGAAGCGTGGGCCGCCGGATACCAGCTTGTTCTTGTGTCGACGTCGGGCGAACCTGATGCCGTTGATTCGGCTATCGAACGCCTCTTCTCCCTTGATGTTGAGGCGCTGATCGTCCTTGCGCCTCGGACGCAGGTGTACCGCGCGTTGGATGCTCTCACGTCCCGGATTCCGATTCTTGCCCTTGACTCGAGTCGACGGGACGGGACAAGCAATGTTGCCGTTGACCAGTTCCTCGGTGCTCGCTTGGCGACACGGCACCTCATCGATGCGGGGCATCAGGAGATTGTGCACGTGGGCGGGCCACAGGACTGGATCGAGGCAGAGGAACGGATGCAGGGGTACCTGCGGGAGCTGGGTGACGCAGAGCTTGAGGTGATTCCGCCCATCCTGGGTGAACTGTCTGCCGACTTTGGCTATGAGGCTGGCCGTGACCTGCTGCGGGGGCGTCGGTTCAGCGGAATTTTTGCCATCAACGACCAGGTTGCGCTTGGCCTGATGCACGCGTTCAGGGATGAGGGCGTTGCTGTTCCCGGCGACATCAGCGTTGTTGGTTTTGACGGCATTCCTGAAGCGGCACATGTGTTCCCCACGCTGACGACGGTGCGTCAGGATTTTGTCCTGGTGGGGGAGCGGGTTGTTGCCGCGGCGCTCGCTGAGATCCGGACGGGGGTGCCGCGCGGGACGGAGCTGATTGCCCCGGTTCTTCAGCTCGGCGGGTCAACCGCTGCACCCGCGGATCAGGGATGGTGGACAAACCGCCGATAGCGGGGTGCTGAGATACCGCCGCTCGGGACAGAGCGCCCCGATGGCGTGCGAGCTGAACCGCGCTCGGCGGGATGGCCGACCGGCGTGGGCTTGTCCGCTTTGTCGGCTTCCCACAGTGCCGCGCGACGGTGGGTGATGTGGATCGTGCATCTCCACCGATTGGGGTGAATCTGGGGCGCGGGTGTTGACACTTTTCGTCGCGAGATTTACGTTGGCGCTATAAATGTGAACGTTCACATTAACTCGGAGCTCAGGGCTCCCCGACGACGACGTCGAGAGAAAGGCAGCAATGCACCCGATGCACAGCAGCGACGCTGAGCCAGGATCGGAGTGGATCCGATGAGCGCGACACCACCCATCCTGCAGATGAGTGCCATCACAAAAGAGTTCCCCGGCGTGAAAGCCCTCTCCGAGGTCTCCCTCACCGTTGGAGTGGACGAGATCCACGCCATCTGCGGCGAAAACGGAGCAGGGAAATCAACGCTGATGAAGGTGCTGTCGGGGGTGTATCCCTTCGGGAGCTACAGCGGCGAGATCCTGTACCGCGGTGAGGTTGTTCGGTTTAAAGACATCCGCGCAAGCGAGGCCGCTGGCATCGTCATCATCCACCAGGAGCTCGCGCTGATCCCCGAGCTCAGCATCACCGAGAACATTTTTCTTGGCAACGAACCAACCACCCGGTTCGGATCGATCGACTGGAAAACTGCCCAGCGCGAGGCAACCCAGTTGCTGGCCAGGGTGGGGCTCAGTGAAGACCCCGACACCCTGATCAAAGACATCGGCGTGGGCAAACAGCAGCTGGTTGAGATCGCAAAAGCTCTGGCCAAGCAGGTGAAACTGCTCATCCTTGACGAGCCAACCGCCGCGCTCAACGAGTCAGATTCCCAGCACCTGCTTGACCTCATCCGCGGCCTTAAAGGCAAGGGCGTGAGCTCGATCATCATCTCGCACAAGCTCAATGAGATTGAGCAGATCGCCGACTCCATCACCATCATTCGTGACGGACGGGCCATCGAAACCCTCAACGTGGTGCGCGACGGCGTCAACGAGGACCGCATCATCCGCGGCATGGTCGGACGCAGCCTGCAATCGCGTTACCCGGACCGGGTTCCGAGCATCGGCGAGGTCTTCTTTGAGGTCAACAACTGGACCGTGCAGCACCCGGTCTCCGCCGAGCGCATGGTCTGCAAAAACGAGAGCTTTACCGTCCGCCGCGGCGAGATTGTCGGCTTTGCCGGGCTGGTGGGGGCGGGGCGGACCGAGCTGGCGATGAGCCTGTTCGGCCGTTCGTACGGTGCCTACCGCTCGGGAACCATCGTCAAGGACGGTGCCCAGATCCAGCTGCGCACGGTGGGCGAGGCCATCAACCACGGACTGGCCTACGTCAGTGAAGACCGCAAAGCGCTGGGGCTCAACCTGCTTGACGACATCAAGCGCTCGATCGTGGCCGCCAAGCCCAGTCGTATCTCAACGGCGAGCGTGATCAACGAATACCGCGAGCACGATGTGGCCGAGGAGTACCGCACCAAACTGCGGATCAAGACCTCCGGTGTTGACCGCGGTGTTGACACCCTGTCCGGCGGAAACCAGCAGAAGGTAGTGCTGGCCAAGTGGATGTTCACCGAACCCGACCTGCTGATCCTCGACGAGCCAACCCGCGGAATCGACGTCGGGGCCAAGTTTGAGATCTACGGCATCATCCAGCAGCTGGCGGCTCAGGGGAAGGGCATCATTCTGATCTCCTCTGAACTGCCGGAGCTGCTGGGCCTGTCCGACCGGATCTACACCATTTTTGAGGGCGCGATCACCGGCGAATTTGACGCCTCGTCCGCCACTCCCGAGTCGCTCATGAAGAGCATGACCTCCTCCGCACAGAAAGTGAGCGCAGCATGAGCGGGTTCTCCGATCTGAAGAAGATCTTCGGAACAGGCAACACATCTAAGCTCCGCCAGTTTGGAATCCTGTTCAGCCTGATCCTGATTGTGGGGCTGTTCCAGTGGCTGACCGGCGGGCTCACGCTCTCATCAACCAACCTCATCGCTGTGGTGAGCCAGTACTCGTACATCCTGATCCTGGCGATCGGCATGGTGATGGTCATCATTGCCGGGCACATTGACCTTTCGGTTGGATCCGTTGCGGCGTTCACCGGAATTGTGGTGGCCAGGGCGATGGCCGAATTCAACATCCCGTGGCCGTTTGCCATTGTCCTTGGGCTTGCTGTTGGTGCATTGATCGGCGCATGGCAGGGATTCTGGGTCGCCTACGTTGGGGTGCCGGCGTTCATCGTCACGCTGGCGGGAATGATGCTGTTCCGCGGTGGCCAGCAGTTCATCGGTAACGCCAACACGGTCCCCGTTCCGGAGGGGTTCCGCTCGATTGGTGCCGGGTTTCTGCCCGAGGTTGGGCCCAATACCGGATACAACAACCTGACCCTGTTGATTGGACTGATCGCGATTATCGCCATCGTCTGGCGTGAGGTCAGGACCCGAGCCGTGCAGAAGCAGATGGGTGTGGAGGCCGCACCTGGCTGGGTTGCCGTGATCCGGATTGTTCTGCTTGGCGGCATTGTTGTGGCCGCGACGCTGCTGTTTGCCGGTGGACGGGTGGGCACAAGCTTCCCGATCTCCGGACTGATCCTTGTGCTGCTTGTCATCGTGTACTCGTTTGTCACGCGCCGCACCATCTTTGGTCGGCACGTGTATGCCGTTGGCGGCAACTCCAGGGCGGCCGAACTGAGCGGCGTGAACTCCAAGCGGGTCAACTTCTTTGTCATGATGAACATGTCCGTGCTCGCCGCGCTCGCCGGGATGATCTACGTTGCCCGCGCCGGAGCCTCGGGGCCCAACGACGGCACCGGCTGGGAGCTGGACGCCATCGCCTCCGTCTTCATCGGTGGTGCAGCCGTCGCCGGTGGCGTGGGAACCGTTGTGGGGTCCATCATCGGTGGTCTGGTGATGGCGTTCCTCAATAACGGTCTGCAGCTGATGGGTGCTGGGTCTGACATGGTCCAGATCATCAAGGGACTTGTCCTGCTGCTTGCCGTTGCCATCGACGTCTACAACAAGAAGCAGAACCGCTTCTCCATCATCGGAATCTTCACATCCAAGCGTGGCGGCAACGCCTCCGTTGCCGCGACCACCCCGACGTCGGGTTCGGCCCCCTCCGCCGCTGTGAGCGCGGAACCGAGCACACCCGAACGGGACTGATCACCGCCGATCAGCCCCAGACACCAAGAGAAAGTGATTGTTATGCGCAAAAAAATCCTCGCATCTGTGGCCCTGGCCGCAGCGGGTGCCCTGGTCCTCGCCGGATGCTCAAGCCGTGGCGACGACGCAGCAACGTCAGAGGGGTCAGAAGCGGCCAGTTCCGGGTTTGAGGCCGGGTCGCTGATCGGTGTTGCCCTTCCGGCCAAGACAAGCGAAAACTGGGTGCTTGCCGGTGACCTGTTCACCAACGGGCTGGAGGAGGCCGGTTTTAAGGCCGACGTCCAGTACGCGGCGGCGGGCAGTCCGGTCGCCGATCAGCAGGCTCAGATCCAGTCGATGGTGACCAAGGGCGCCAAGGTCATTGTGATCGGCGCCGCGGATGGTGGCCAGCTGAGCACGCAGGTTGAGGCGGCGAAGGAGGCGGGGGCAACGGTCATTGCCTACGACCGTCTCATCCTGAACACCGACGCCGTTGACTACTACGTCGCCTACGACAACTTTGAGGTGGGCGAGCTGCAGGGTCAGGCGCTGCTTGACGGCATGGCTGCGGACAAGGGTGATGGCCCGTACACGATTGAGCTGTTCTCCGGGTCGCCGGACGACGCCAACTCGGCCGTGTTCTTCGACGGTGCCATGAGTGTTCTTCAGCCGGCTATTGATGCCGGTGACGTGGTGGTGGGGTCGGGGCAGACCTCGCTGAAGCAGACGGCGACCGAGGGGTGGAAGCCGGAGAACGCACAGCGCCGGATGGATTCACTTCTGACCGGAACCTACAACGGTGACACCCAGCTTGACGGTGTGCTGTCCCCGAACGACACGCTGGCGCGTGCCATCATCACCTC
>JBQELM010000021.1:0-3983 GCA_052103915.1 Mycetocola sp.
GGACTCGAGCGTCAGCTCAAGAGCCTCCACGCCTCGGCGGCTGTCGACGGCGAGGTCAAACACGAGGTCGGCGGCCAGGACGGCGTCGCGCGGGGTGAATCCTCGTTCAACCAGGGCTGTGCCGACCTGAATGGACAGGCGCACAAGCGAGGGAGGGATGACACCGCGGGTCGCCTCGATGACGGCACCGGGGAAGGCGGCCCAGGCATGCCAGGAGGCTAGGGACCACCGCTCAAGGAGCGGACGCCACGGGCCGTTGAGGTCGGGCCAGCTGACGCGACGGATCGCCAGATCAAGGCCAAGCCTGACCAGTTCGTCGCGGTTGGGCACGTGGCGGTAGAGGGTGGCCTGGCCAACACCCAGGCGTTCGGCGACACCGGCGAAGGTCAATTCTCTGAAGCCGATGTCAAGCGCCGCCGCGGCTATCTGCTCGGTGGTGATGGCTGTGGGGCGGCCGGGGCCTCGTGGTTGTCGCTGCCGCCGACTATCATCGCTTAGGGTCACCTAAGTAGATTATGAGAGTCGACTCCCAAAAATCAACGATCGTGTCAAAAATTCTGTCGATGTGGGGCGCGGGCCCGAGAGGAAGCGTCGTCAGACGCGGAAAGCGGGGCACCGACTGACCGATGCCCCGCTGACTGTGACCGATGCCCCGCTGACTACGACCGATGGCTGCGCACGGCCGTCATGGCCACATCGTGGTCTGCCCGCATGGTGTCAACCAGTCCGGTGACGGCCACAATCCCCACCAGATTGTCCGCCACAAAGAGCGGAACGGCCCCGCTGGCCACCGCGATCTCCCGCGGGTCAAGCCAGTCGGGGGTGTGCCCGCTCAGGCGGAAACGCAGCGCCAGTTCCAGGGTGGAGACGCCGTGCATGGCAACGGCGTTTGCTTTGCGGCGCATCCAGTCGTCGTGTTCGGCTGTGGTCCCGGCAAAGGACGCCTGGTAGACGATCTGTGTGCCGCGGACCACCCGGATGGCTGCGCCCAGACCGTGCCGCTCCAGATGCCACATGCCCGCCTCGCCTATCGACCTGGCGTCGGCGTGGGTGAATGACGGCAGCGCCAGCGTGCTGGCCTCCGCCCTGACCTCGGCCAGGAGTTCCTCGTCCGTTGCTGTCGCTGACGCGCTCATCGAGCTGATCCCTCGCTCATCGGGCTGATTCTTCGGTTGGCGCGGCATCAAGCCACGCCTCCGCCTCCGGCATGAGCTCGGCAGCGCGCTGCCAGAACCAGTCGGGGATGGGCGCTTCGAGGGCTCGCAGCGTGGCGTTGACCCGACCCGGCGAGGACATGCCGACCACCGTTGTGTCCACCCTGGTGTCACGGACCGACGCCTGGATTGCGGCATCGGCGAGCCTGACGCCCGCCTCGTCGGCCAGATCGTGCAGTGCCGCCGCCGCGCGGAGCACGCGTTCATTGGCCGGGCGGAACCCGTAGTTGGGCTTGGCGGTGCGTGAGGCCAGCAGACCTCCGCCCAGGACGGCCGCGTTCATGATGCCAAGCCCCTCGGCCCGGGCATCGGCGACCAGCTGATCGGCACCACGGTCAAGGAGCGTCAACCGGGAGTGCGTGAGCACCGTGTCAAACACGCCAAGGTCAAGGTAGTGCCGCAGGGTATCCGTGTGCCCTCCGGCAACACCGAGAGAACCGATGACGCCCTCGTCACGCAACTCCACCAGAACGTCGACGGCACCTCCGGGCAGGTCAAGGCCGGCGGAGCCGTGGAACTCGGGGTCGTGCAACGAAACAAGCGGCAGCACATCAAGGCCAAGCCGGGCACGTGACTCCTCCACCGATGCGCGGACACGCGCACCGGAGAAGTCGCCGTCGCGCGGGTCCACCTTGGTGGCGACAAGGAACCCCTCCGGCACACCACCGCGAGCGGCCAGCGCAACTCCGATGCGGCGTTCGCTCTCGCCATCCGAGTAGCCGTTGGAGGTATCGATGGCGGTGACAGGGCTCGACAGAATCTCCTCTGCCATCTGCACACCCTGCTGGGCTGACACCTCAACGCCAAACACCTGGGGCATGCTGCCGAGCGGCCCGCCCCCGGCGGTGATCGCCGGAACGGTCAGCCCCGTGGCCCCCAGGGGCCGGAGCCAGTGCTCGTCTGACGGGCCGATCGTGCTCATGCGTCTCCCATCGGGTAGCTGACGTAGGCGAAGCGCCGTGATCCCGGCGACCACGGATTCACATTGATGGTGCCCTGCCCGCCAGGCAAGCGGATGCGCCGCAGCGGCGTGGTCCAGTCGTCGGTGGAGACAACAACGATAGCGACGTCAAGGTCGGCGGGATGACCAAGCGTTCCCTGGGGGAACTCGATGTAGATCGCCGACTGCCCGTCGGGGGACGGGTGGGGGAACCAGTCAACGGTGTCACTGGTGACCAGGCGCTCCACCTCTCCGCCACCGTCGGGGATCCGGGCCAGCTGAGCGTGGCCGGGTCGGTCGGCCCAGCGCTCCGAGTTGAACAGGATGTGTGCACCGTCCGGCGTCCACTCCGGTCCGTCAATGTGGCCGGGTCCGGTGTCCACAATGGTGGTGTCACCCCCGGCGCTGGGGATGATCGACAGCAGGCCCGGCTGGTCAAAGCTGGTGATGCGCACAAACGCCAGCCGCTCGCCGTCGGGGCTCACCCCGTGCAGGTAGTGCCTGACGCCTTCCTCCGAGCTGACCCGTGTGACCGGGCCCCCGCTGAGCGCGCCCCGGTACAGGTGCCCGTCGTCGGCGGAGAGGTACACGTGGGTGCCGTCGGGGGCGAGGCAGTGGTCGTTGTTGATCGGCGGCAGGCCCGTGTGCGGGACCTCCGTCAGTGTGCCGGCAGAGATCGCATAGGAGAAGAGGCGGCCGTCACCGTTGACGTAGAGGGTCGCGTCGTCGGCCGACCAGTTGGGGGCTTCAAAGAGCAGGCTGTCGCTCTCGTAGACGACGGTGTCCTCACCGGTGACGGCGTCGTGAATGTGCAGGCGGGCGCGCTGCCCGTCGGCCAGGTGGCGGGGGCTCATGCGCGGACCCGCTCGGCGGCGTACCAGGCAGCACCGTGCACCTCAAGCAGAACGCAGAGCACGTTGTCCCTGGTGATGCCGAGCGCCGCGATGTTGTCTGCGATGTCGCCCATCGCCGCCTGCTTCTGCTCGTCGTTGAACACGGCCCCGGCCACAATCTCAACAAAGATGATGTCGTCGCGGTTCTGGCTGGGGAAGGTGGGGCTGTAGACCAGCTCACCCGGTGCGTGGAAGCGGAAGATCTGGAAGAGGTCGTCCTCCGGCATATCAAAACCGCTCACCATGCCGGCGAGGACGGCGTCACTCAGCTCAGCGAGCCGTGGCCGGTGTGCTTCGTGCAGGTCAATACGTGCGTGTGGCATTGGTTTCCTTTCAGGTGGCGTGAACGCCGGGTGGGAGTGTGACCGTCTGGCGAGTAACGCCGACAGTGAGTGGGTGCAGGGCCGGTCCGCTACTTGAGCGCACCGGCCGCCATGCCCCGCTCAAACAGCCGCTGCAGGCTGAGGTAGGCAAGGACCTGCGGGATGGCGATGATGACGGCCGAGGCGAGCACCTTGGTCTGGTCGTTACTGAACTGGCCAACAAAAAACTGCGGAAGCTGGGTCAGCGTCTGGGTCGACGGGTCAACAAGGAACGCCAGGGGGAACAGGTACTCATTCCAGGCGCCGATGAAGGTGAACACGATCACGGTTGCGCCGATGGGGGTCATCAGCGGGCGCATGATGTGCCAGAACACCTGGGCGGTGTTTGCCCCGTCCATCCGTGCGGCGTCGATGATCTCGTCGGGGATGTTGTTGACGAAGTTTCTGGCGATCAGAACGGCAAACGGAACCTGGAGCGCGGCAAGCGGCAGGATCACAGCCCAGTAGGTGTTGTACATGTTCAGCGCGCTCGCCGTGGTGAACAGCGGTGTGAGCATGACAACACCCGGCAGGGTCAGTGTCGCAAGCAGCAACCAGAACAGTGCCTCCTTGC
>JBQELM010000021.1:3993-13773 GCA_052103915.1 Mycetocola sp.
TGCCGCGCAGGTGCAGCTTGGAGAACCCGAACGCCGCGATCAGGGCAACAACGTAGACAATGGCGATGGTTGCGGCGGTGATGATGATGCTGTTGCGGAAGAACAGCGGCAGCTCCGGCACCGCAAGAACAGCGGCGTAGTTGCCCCAGCCCGCGCCGGCGAGTGACCCCTGGATCATGACAAGCAGCGGGAAGGCAAACGGAAGGATCAGGATGGTCAGGATGACCTGGACGATGATCCGACCGGTCAGCGTGCGTGGTTTCAGCATCAGCGGCCTCCGGCCTTGGTGCGGCGTCGCGCGTTCAGCGCGATGCCAATACCGAGCGCAAGGACCAGAAGGATGACCGAGAGCGCCGCCCCGTAGCCGACCTGGCTGAGCGGGATGGTGATGCGGTAGATCATGGTGCCCAGGTACTCGGTTGCGTAGTTGGGGCCTCCGGTTGTGACCAGGTAGGGCACGTCAAACGCCTTGAGTGAGGCAATGGCGTTGAGCGTGGCCAGCACGATGGTTGTTCCCTTCACGCTTGGCCAGACAATGGATACCAGCTTGCGGACGCTTCCCGCACCGTCAACCTCTGCGGCCTCAAGGATCTCCGGCTCAATCTGGCTCATCGCCGCGGAGTAGAGCAGGAAGCTCACACCGGTTCCGTGCCAGACCATGATGAGCATGATGGCGCCAAGCGCGGTGGAGTCCTGCGCCAGCCACGGCTGTGCCAGTCCACCAAGGCCAACGGCGTCAAGTACGCCGTTGAGCTGGCCGCCGGGGGCAAAGAGCTGGCGGAACGCCGGGGCGGTGATGGCGGGGGACAGGATCACCGGAACAAAAACCAGAACCCGGTACAGGCCACGGAACCAGGGCTGCGCGTGCAGCAGGGCGGCAAGAACAAAACCGATCAACGCCTGGAGCGTGAACGTCACCACAAAGGAGACGAGGGTGTGCCTGATGGCCAGCCAGAACACCGGGTCGTTGGCTGCGCGAACGTAGTTGTCTGCGCCAACCGCTGTCTGAACCGGGGAGTACCCGTCCCACTCGACCGTCGAGATCACACCCGTGTAGACGATGGAGTAGGAGATCAGGCCGATGGAGAGGACAAGTGCGGGAAGGATCCAGGGGAGGGCGTTGCCCCGCGTGGCAGCACGGGCGCTGCCACGCGGGGGGAGAGCGCTCCCCGTGGTCGTGCGACGACTGAGGAGGGTCACCACTACTCCGCCGATGCCTCAAGGGTGGCGAGGGCCTCAGCCGGGGTTGCCGAGCCGGTCGCCACGGCACCCAGGGCGTCGCCGATGAGCTGGCCAAGTTCGGCGTTGATGTCGCCGAGTCGCGGCTCAACGATGGCCGATGCACGCTCCTGGAGTGTGGTCAGGCTCTCCTGCTGGGTGTCAGCGTCAACCAGCTCGATGGCGTCCCAGTCGGGGGTGACACCGGAGAGTGACGGGATGTTGTTCAGGGCGTTCGCGACCTCCTGCTGCGCGGCCTCGCTTGTGCCGAGCCAGGTGGCAAAGGTCTGAGCGGCCTGCGGGTGGGATGCTCCCGTGCTCACGCCAAGGCCGTAGTCAACGTCGCCAAAGAGGGTTTCGTTGCCCGAGCCGTTGCCCATGTCGGGGAAGGGGACGTTGACCATGGGGAAGAGGTCGGCGTCGGAGCTTCCCGCCGCGGCCACCGCGGCCTCCATGCTCGGCACCGTTGAGTACTGCATGTACCAGCTGCCCATCGTGACCATGGCGGCGTCACCGGACATGAAGAGGTTGTTGACGTCGGGGTACTGCTGCATGCCCAGCGCCCCGGCCTGAACCATGTTGGAGTCGACCATGTCGGCGAAGATGGTCATCGCCTCAACGAGGGTGGGGTGGTCCCATGGGACCTCTCCCGCGACGGCGTCGGTCCACACGCCGGGCTCCAGGCTGTTGGCAATGGCGTGCACCAGGTCCTGGTTGGTGCCGTTTGCACCGGCGCCAAGGCCGATGCAGGTCTCTCCGGCGGCGGAGAGGGTGTCGCAGGCCTGCTTCCACTCGTCATAGGTGGTCGGAACCTCGACGCCGTTGTCGTCCAGGATCTGTGGGTTGACCCAGAGCGAGCCGGAGTAGGTGGAGCCGACAGGGACGCCGGCGAACTGGCCAGACTCCGTTGTCATGCCGATGACGCCGTTCTCCTGGATTGCTGTTTTCCAGTCGTCGCCGAGTGCGCCGGCCATGGCGTCGGTGAGGTCGGTGGCATAAGCGGCGTAGCGCTCAACGCCACCAACGCCGCCGCCGGGGGCCAGGTTGAAGACGTCGGGGCCGTCGGAGGAGGACAGGCCGGGGCGGAGGACGGAGTCGTAGTCGGCGACGGCGATCTGGCGGTAGTTGACCGTGATGTCCGGGTACTCCTTGTTGAACAGCTCGATGTAGCGCTCGCCGACGCCGAGCTCGGGCGTCCAGCCCCACCAGTCGACGGTGCCCGCGGTGGGGGAGTCGTCTTCTGCGGTGGGGGCGGCGCTGGAGCAGGCGGCGAGGCCGAGCGCGAGGGTTCCGGCGGCCAGGAGCGCGAGGGTGCGCTGTGCTGCTGATGTGCGGGGGCGGTGCATCATGAGTGGCTCTCCTTTGAGCATTCGGCGGGTGGGGGTCCCGGTAGAGACGAGAGTAGAAATTGAGCAACTCGGAGGTCAACTATTCCTCTCAGAATGGAAAGTTTTCGTAGGCGGTGGTTTGTTTTGGGGGTGCAGTGCGGCATCATGGGCGCATGAGCCCCGAGTCCGACGACGTGCCGACCACCGCCCCCAGCCCGACCCTTGCCGCCATTGCGACAGCGACATCCGTGTCCATGTCAACGGTCTCCAAGGTGCTCAACAACAAGGGCGGTGTCTCCGCAGAAACGCGGGCACGGGTCAATGAGGCGCTGCTCCAGGGCGGTTACCAAAAGCCGGGAACGCGGTCGGAGTACTCGGACACGGTCGAGCTGGTGTTCAACTCCCTCGCCGGTGCCTGGGCCATTGAGGTGATTCGTGGTGCAAGCCAGATCGCAAGCGAGCACGGGCTGACCGTCACCATCACGGAAACCGGGGTCCATCACGGTGTTGCCCCGGGCTGGGCTGCCGCGGCGGCACGGCGTCAACCGCTCGGAATTGTGCTCGTGGCGACGGCCATCTCGGACGACGATGCGGCCACCCTCAAACGTCGGTCCGTGCCCGTTGTCGCGGTTGACCCGGTGGGTTCGCACGATCACGACAGCCCCTCCATTGGCTCAACAAACTGGGCGGGAGGAATGAGCGCGACCCGGCATCTGCTTGACCTGGGCCACCGCCGGATCGGGGTCGTCGCAGGCACGGGGGCCCTGCTGGCCACGCGTGCCCGTGTGGCCGGTTTTCGTTCAGCGATGGAGCTGGCGGATGTGCCGGTGGACAGTTCCCTGATCATTCAGGATCGGCTGCTTGACGAGGCCGACCCTGAGGCCGCGCTCCGGCTGTTACGTCTGCCGGAACCCCCAACGGCAATTTTCGCAACAAGCGACGTCAAAGCGCTCGGTGTGTACGAGGCTGCCCGGCTGCTGAAACTGTCTGTCCCGGCAGATATCTCCGTTGTGGGCTACGACGACCTGCAGTTTGCGCGGTGGGCGGGGCCGCCACTGACCACGATCAGGCAGCAGCTGGGCGAGATGGCGATTGAGAGCGTGCGCACCCTGCTAGCCATGCGCGACTCAACCCGTAGGCCGGTGACACGCATTGAACTGGCGACCTCGCTGATTGAGCGCGAGAGCACCGCGCCCCCCAAGGGCTGAGTGAGCCCGTGTGCTACCCGGAATAGCGAGTCAGGGCCTGATTAATTGCTCCGGCGTATACCGCAGCGCCCCGGCGGCCGGGGTGGATGCCGTCATCAGCGATGTAGTCGGGGTGGGCTGAGGCCTCGGATTTCCAGTCGGCCACAACAACGTTGGGGTACTCCGCTGCCACGCTTCGAATCGCGTCGTTGACCGTGTCCTGCCAGGCGACCGGTCCGGACACGGTCAGCAAGACAACCACCCGATCGCCCGCGGCGGCGATGGCTGACCTGAGGTCGTTGGCGCCGCCGGTTCCGTTGATGCCCAGGCCGATGACAACAACGCCCGCGTTGGGGTGGCGGCTCAGCTCGGCTGAGACCAGGGACGGGGCGGAGCTGAGCTGACGATTCTCTTCAGCGTTGACCGTGATCTGGGGGAAGGTTCCGGCCAGAGTCGGCGCTGAGGCAAGCATCACCGAGTCGCCGATGGCAACCATGGGGCCCTGGGCCAGCGCCCCCTGGGGTCCAATGTTGGGTTCCGGCTGCGGTTGTGGCTTCTCCGGGGCTGGCGGCGTGGTGGCCTGATCAGTTTCTGCGGGGGTGGGCGTCGTGGTTGATGGATCTGCCACGGGGGATGACGGAGTGGGTGCGGGCGTCTCCGACGGCGGTGGCGCCTCATCGGTGGCAGTCTCGGGTGATGTGCTGCTGCCGGTCAAAGTGCTTGCACTTGCGCGAGAGTCGGGTGTGCGCAGGTACACGGCGGTACTGGCTGCCAGGAGCCCAACAATCACCACACACGCCGCGAGTCGTGAAGGCCAGTAGCGCCAGACCTCGCGGCGAAAACCGTACCGACGGATCGGTTCCTCAACCAGCCGGTAGCTCAGCGCTGCGGCGTAGACGGAAAGCAGGACGGCACCAATTCGTCCAAGCAGCGGCCCGACTCCCGGGGCGGCGGGAATCATGGCGTCCGCCAGAACGATAAGCGGCATGTGCCACAGGTAGGCGCCGTAGGAGCGGCGGCCCAGCCAGCCAAGTGGCCCCGCATCAACGGTGCGCAGCAGCGGGCGGGGCCCGTAGAGGCACCCAAGGACAAGAAGGGCACCCGCACCGGTGCCGGCCAGGGTGGTGAATGTCTGGCGTGACGGGTCAAGGGCAAGCGGGCCACACGCCGTAACTGCAAAAAGGACAGCGCCCGCAACGAACGCAACCAGGCCAACGCTCGCGGCGGTATACGGTCGCGCTCTGAACCGGGTGTCGCGGTTTGTGACGAGGACGGCCATCAGGACGCCGAGGAGCAAGCCGTACAGGTGGCCAAAGGTTGACAGATAGGCGGCCTGTGGCGCGCCGAGTGCGGTGAACGCAAACGGCAGGGCGCAGGCCACTGCGACCGCCAGCGCGAGGTACGCGATCTTTGGCGATTTTCCTGCTCGGTAGAGAACCACAAGAATGATGGGCCACACCAGATAAAACTGTTCCTCGATCGCAAGCGACCAGAAGTTGTCGAAAATCCCGGTGTGGGCCTGGGCAAAGTAATCGGAATTCTGCGCCAGCATCACCCAGTTTTGTGTGAATGTGAAGATTCCCACTATTGACGGGAAAAGCCCAACAAGAATGTTTCCGCCAATCGCTAAAGCAATCGTTGTTGAAACCAAAACAACAATGGCTGCGGCGGGGAGGAGGCGTCGCATGCGGCGGGTGTAGAAGGCGCGCAGGTTAAGGCGTCCGGTGTTGCTGTGCTCCCGAATGAGGAGCGTTGTGATGAGGAAGCCGCTCACGACAAAAAAGACGTCAACGCCCGCGTATCCTCCCGGCGCGAGTGCCGGACTCACGTGGTAGACGACGACGGAGAGGAGGGCGAGCGCCCTGACGGCGTCGAGACCGTACACGCGGGTGCTGGTGGCGGTGCCGGGGGAGCGACGAGGCGCAAGCAGGTGTGGTGTGCTCACAGGTTCTGTTCTCTCCCTCCGGGCGGTTTGACGAATGGTGCACGTGCCGAGGGGTGCTGCTCCATCTGCGCGGTCACGACAGCGTGGCCGCGGCGGGGATGCTCCATGTCCCGGAAACCGATAATTGCGAGCATAGAGCGAAAAGAATTCAACGCGCGGACATGTGCAAAGAAACGCCGGGTAGTCCACTGGGGTGCCGCTGTGAATGTCTATAGAGCCGCAATTTTGCCCCCTTTACGGGGGCTATTGGGCTGCGGATTGTGTGGGCGTCGTCGCGGGTCGCAGGATGCGGGTCGCGGGATGGCCGCTGGCCGACCGACACACCACCGGTCGGCCAACGGGGGTGATCGCTGCACTTCTCCCGAGGCGGATCAGCCCTCCCGCGCGCCTCACAGCCGTAGGTGAGGTCCGGAGACTGTCGGAACACTGCGCGGGTGCCACTGTGGTGCTGCGTTCGCAGAATCCATAAGAAAACCGTGACATCGTCGTCACCACACAGCCATATTGACACGTTTCAATTTGGACGGCAACATGGGGGTCAACCGGAAACGGATGCCCAACCACAACGATGTCGACACAAGGCAACCAGGGAGAGGTCATGGACCTGAACGGAAAACACGCGCTGATCACCGGAGGCGCCGGAGCGCTCGGAACGGTCATCGCTCGAACCCTCGCTGGATACGGCGCAAACATCACGGTGATTGATCTCAATCGCGACGGTGCCGAGGCACTGGCCGACAGCCTGCGCGACACCGGGGTCAGGGCCCAGGCGGTTGGCGTGGACCTGACCGATTTTGATGCGGTGCAGGACGCCATCGGTCGAGCCATCGACGCGTTCGGTGGCGCGGACATCCTGGTCAACGGTGCTGGTGGCGGTGCCGTCAGCTACTTCCATGAGATGACGCTCGACACCTGGCGCACCCAGATGTCCCGCAACCTGGACAGCGTCTTTGTCGTCACCCGTGCGGTGCTGCCGGCGATGATCGAGTCGGGCAGCGGGCGCATCATCAACATCGCGTCCATTGCGGCCGTGTCCGGCGGGCGACTGGTCAGGGGCGCGACCGCCTATGCGGCGGCCAAAGCGGGCGTGGTTGGCCTGACCAAAGCACTCGCCATTGAGGTCGCTGAGCAGGGCATCACAGTCAACGCCATTGCGCCGGGGGCGCAGGGGACAAACGCGCGCGACGGGGACACCCCTGAGCGGAGGGAAGCACTGCTCAGCCAGATTCCCACCCGGCTGCTTGGCCAGCCCGAACACCTGGCGGAGACAATCGCCTTCCTCTCCTCAGACGCCGCCGTGAACATCACCGGCGTGATCCTGCCCCTCGACGGCGGGCACTCCATCTGATGTCCGAGTCACGCGTCACCCGGCTTCAGCGCGGCATCACCGAGTTTCAACGGGTCTACGGTCCGGGAACGGGGCCGGGGCTGATGGACCTGCAGCGTGGCCGGGCTCGGGACCTGGCTCAACTGGGGCTTGAGTTCAACTTTGGCGACGTCAACTCCCGTCCAGGGCTGAGCCTGCGCGATCGTGAACTGATCACCCTCGGGGTACTTGCGACCCTTGGTGGTGTTGATCCGCAACTGCGTGGGCACACCCGAGGTGCGCTGAACGCGGGGGCGACGGCGGAGGAGGTTATCGAGGCGGTGATTCACACCGTGCAGTACATCGGGTTCCCCCGGGCGCTCAACGCGATCAGCGTCGTGACCGATGCTCTTGTTGAGGCGGGCGCTGAGCTGCCCGATCCGCTTCTTTCCGGCCCCGAACCGGCAGAAGAATCGTAAACTGACGGGCGGACGTGTCAGGCCGCGACTGGGTGAGTTCCGATGGCGCCTGCACGGCATGAACTAAAGGGGAGTGGCCCGATGGCAAAAGTGGGGATCAGAGAGGTCGCCCGCGTGGCAGGCGTCTCGCAGGGCACGGTGTCGCACTACCTCAACCACCCTGACCGGGTGTCGGACGAGAAGGCCGAGCGCATCCGCCAGGCCATCGTTGAGCTTGGTTTTGTGCGCAACGATGCGGCCAGGCAGCTCCGACTCGGCACCAGCTCAACCATCGCCTACCTGAACCCCGGCGTCAGTAACCCGTTTTTCACCGCTGTGGCCGAGGGGGCAGAGGAACGCGCTGCCGAGCACGGCGTCTCCATGCTTCTGGCCAATTCCAACTCCACTCCGGAGCGTGAAAACGCCTACCTTGACCTCTTTGAGCGTCAGGGGGTGCGTGGGCTGCTTGTGGCGTCGCACCGTTCCATTGAGGACCGGCTGAAGGACATGCGTGATCGCGGGACTCCCAGTGTGCTGGTTGGGCGTGCGGCGAGCCGCCGTGATCAGCCCGCCGTGTTCATCAACGAGGAGACGGGCGGGTATCTGGCCGCCAAGCACCTGCTTGACCTTGGCCGACGGCAGCTGGCCTTTGTGGGTGGACCGCTGAGCATTCCGCAGGTGGCCGGCCGGTTCCAGGGGGCAAGCAACGCGGTCAGGGAGCACGGTGACGCCACCATTGAACTCATCGATACTCCGCGACGGGTGATCTCCGATGGTGCAACCGTCGCGGAGGGCATCCTGCGGCGTGGGGCTGCTCGGCGACCGGACGCGATTGTTGCGGTGAACGACCTCGTGGCCATCGGTGTGGTGCAGGCGCTGGTGTCCGCGGGTGTGCGGGTACCGGACGACCTGGCGGTTGTGGGATACGACGACATCGAGTTCGGTCGCTCGGCCATTGTTCCGCTGACCACCATTCGCCAGCCGCACGAGGAGTTTGGTGCGGCCGCTGTTGACCTGCTTCTGAGTCTCAGCGAGCCGGGTGCGGGCGAGCAGCCCGAGCCTCTGATCCGAATGTTTGAGCCGGAACTTGTGGTCAGGGCGTCAACGGTTTCGCCTGAGGCCTGAGGCCTGAGGCCTGAGGCCTGAGGCCTGAGGCCTGAGGCCTGAGACCTGAGGCCTGAGACCTGAGGCCTGAGGGCTACTCGTGCGGTGAGGCCGCGGCAATCGCCCCGATTGCTCGTCGCACGACGGCGGAGTCGAGCTCCGACGTGGCCAGTGAGCGGTGAATGGACCAGCCCTCAACCAGGGCGTCAATGCCGCTGCAGGCATCGGCAGAGAAATGCTTGGCCAGGCTGACCCTGCTGATCTCCACCCACGTTGCCATCAGCGTTCGGGCGGTGCTGTCATGGTTGGCGAAGGAGTACATCTCAAAGATGGCAACAAGCTCCTCGCGGGATCCTGCCGCCTCGCCGCAGATCAGATCGGTGACGGCGTCACACGCCGTGTCCGTGTCTGTCGCCGC
The DNA here is from genome assembly GCA_052103915.1 of Mycetocola sp. Taxonomy (GTDB): domain Bacteria; phylum Actinomycetota; class Actinomycetes; order Actinomycetales; family Microbacteriaceae; genus Mycetocola_B. Next base: position 12,958 of record JBQELM010000021.1, read on the forward strand.
ATCAAGCGCGGCGGCGTAGCGGGCGGACATCACGGCAACCAGCCGGTCAAACGCAGAGTTGATCAGGCTCTCCAGCGAGTCAAAGTAGTAGGTCACAGAGCCGAGGGGGACACCAGCGGCCTGGGCGATTTTTCGGTGGGTGGTGCGGTGAACGCCGTGGTTGATGATGACGTCAAGGGCGGCACCGATGATGCGATCCCTGCGGTCGGGATCGGCGGCGGCGCGTGTGCTCGTCATGTGTCCCCTTCACTGGCCGGCTGAGTGTCAATTCAACAGCATTCGTTTGTGTACATTTGTACATGTGAATTTTTCAGACAGGACTGCGGACGCTCTCCGCCGGCGCGCGGCGCTGTTTGCGCTGTTTTTTGTTCCCGGCCTCGGGATCTCCTCCTGGGTGACACGAACCCCGGCGATTAGGGACCTGCTTGGTGCCTCAACGGCTGAGATGGGTCTTGTTCTGTTTGGGCTCTCCATCGGCTCCATGGCCGGAATCCTGTGTTCCGGCGCGCTTGTTGCCCGGTTCGGAACCAAACCCGTTGTTCTGGTCGGCATCCTCCTGACGGTGCTGAGCATGCCGACCATCGGTCTCGGCGCAGCGGCCGGGAGTGCTGTTGTTGTGGCTGCGGGGCTGTTCCTCTTTGGCGCGGGTATGGGCGGTGGCGAGGTCGCGCTCAACGTGGAGGGTGCAGACATCGAGCAGATCCTTGACCGGCCGGTTCTCCCCGCCCTGCACGGCTTCTTCAGCTTTGGAACGGTGATCGGAGCGAGTGCCGGCATTCTGTTCACCGCGACCGATTTCTCTGTGGTGAGCCACCT
>JBQELM010000022.1:0-1357 GCA_052103915.1 Mycetocola sp.
CTCCGTGTTGCAGAGAAGTTTGCAACAGAGACCTTCACCCTTGATGACTTCCTCAAGCAGATGCAGCAGCTGCGCAATATGGGCTCGCTGAAGAAGATGATGGGCATGCTTCCGGGCATGGGCCAGATGAAGCAGCAGCTCGACAACTTTGACGAGCGCGAGATCGTGCGCACCGAGGCAATCATCCAGTCGATGACGAAGGCTGAGCGGGTCAATCCCAAGCTGCTGAACGGTTCACGGCGACTGCGTATTGCGCGCGGTAGCGGAATGACGGTCACCGAGGTCAACCAGCTGGTGTCACGCTTTGAGCAGGCGGCAAAGATGATGAAGACCGTTGCCAAGGGTGGCGTGCCGCAGGTTCCGGGCATGGGCCCGGTTCCCGGTGCTCGGGGCGGAAAGTCGCGTAAGCCGCAGAAGGCGAAGAAGGGCTCACGCTCCGGTAACCCCGCCAAGCGTGCGCAGGAGCTTCAGGGCAATGCCGCACCCGCCGCAACGCCGACGGGATCCGGTTTTGGTGTCGCCGGTGGTGCTACTCCCGCGCCGCCGAGCGAGGACGACCTGAAGGCGCTGCAGGGCTTCCTGATCATGCACGGCACGGCGCGGGGTCTCCTTCTGGCGGTTGGAGCGCTCTGCGCCGTGCTGCCGCTTGCAGCATGTGCGTCAGCGTCGCAGGCGGATGCCGTGCCGGCCGAGGTTCTGGGCGAGTGGCGCACCGGGCTGAGCTACGACGGCGATGCGCCGTTTCTGCGACTTGATGAGGACGGCACCTGGTCGGGGTCTGACGGCTGTAATTCCGTGACGGACGGGCGATGGGGTCTTGATGCCTCTGGAGCCCTGAGCGTTGACGAGCAAGCCATGACGTTAATCGGGTGCGACGGGGATGCTCTCCCCGGTGTTTTTAGCCAGGCCGACTCGTTGAGCGTGGCAAACGAGCAACTCACGCTGCACCTGGCCGAGGGGGACGTCGTTCTTGTCCGCCCCGACGCGGACGGGCCAGCGCTTGATGCTGCGCAGTTTGAGGGGCAGTGGCGCAGTCAGGACAACCCGGACGTCACCCTCCATCTGGACGCTGATGGTGCGCTGAGCGGATCAGATGGGTGCAATCGATTGATCGGCTCCTGGGAGTTTGTCAACGGTGTTGTCGCCTGGGGTGACTCGCTGGCCGGTACGCGGATGTTCTGCCCAGACGTTGACGTCTGGTTGAGCAACTCCGTTGCTGCCCAGCCCCGAGGCTTTGGTTCGTGGCTCCGTGTTCTGGACAGCGACGGCGCTCAGATCGGTCAGCTTGAGCGCGTTGAGTCGGACACAGGGCCTGTGAGCAGTTCAACAGAACCCGCAGACGGGTAGCGAGGCTCCG
>JBQELM010000022.1:1367-11852 GCA_052103915.1 Mycetocola sp.
GCCTAGCGAGTGGGCAGGCCCTCGCGGAGTTCCCTCGCCAGGGCGGACACCACGGCGGAGAGGTCACCGGACGACGCTGTCGCGTTTGCCCGCTGACGTTGGTAGCTCCCGCCCGTGCGCACGATACGTGAGACGAGCCGCAGCTGTTCCGTGCACTCCAGTTGGACGGCGATGGGAGCCAGCCGCTCAAGCCAGAGCTCAAGGTCGTCCGTGACCAGGCGCTCCTGGCCATCCGCTGCGACGATGAGTTCGGCGTCGAGACCGTAGCGGGCCGCGCGCCACTTGTTTTCGCTGACAAACCAGCGGGGGAGGGTGACCAGCTCGCGTCCGGCGTCAAGCTCCTGGTTGAGGTACTCAACCAGGCAGTGGATAAGAGCGGCCACGGCGGCGAACTCGTCCACGGTTGATGTGGCGTCGCAGGAACGCATCTCAAGGGTTCCCCAGCGTGGAGCAGGTCGCAGGTCCCACCGCACCTCGGTGCAGTCCTCAATCACTCCGGTGCGTGTCATGTCCGACACGTAAAGCTCAAATTCGTTCCATGTTCTGAACTGCTGGGGCAGTCCCGCGGTGGGGAGCTGCTGAAACATCAGCGCCCTGTTTGAGGCATACCCGGTGTCAACGCCCGCCCAGAACGGGCTGGACGCTGTCAGGGCCTGGAGGTGCGGGCTCAGGGTGAGTAGGCCGTTGAGGAGGGGGAGGACACGGTCGACGCTGTCGACGCCGACGTGTACATGCACGCCCCAGATCATCATGTTGCGCCCCCACCACTGGGTGCGGTCGATCAGCTTGTGGTACCGCTGTTTGTCGGAAATCGGCTGCTCAAACCACTGGCCAAAGGGATGTGATCCGGAAGAAATCAGATCGATGCCCAGCGGGGATGTCACGGCTCTGACCTCGTCGAGCTGGTGCCTGAGGTCATCGATGGCGCTACCGACGGTGGGGTGGACGGCGCTGACAAGCTCAACCGTGTTCTGGAGGAGCTCCCCGGTGATGCGGGGGTGGGCGCTGCCGTCCGGGAGTTGGAGAGCGGTGAGGACATCATCTGCTCGGGGAACGAGCCCACCATCGTCCGGATCAACAAGGGCAAGCTCCCACTCGAGCCCGATTGTCCCGCGTGCGGACGGAGCAAAGGTGATCTGCATTCTTGTGGCCTCACTCGACCCCGTGTGGGACCGTCTGCCGTAATCTTGTCAAACGCCGTCGAAAGCCCACAATCGTGCGTCGATCATGGTCATGGAACGCAATGTGGGTTCAGGGCGACACGACGCACACGTGGCGTTTGATTACCCACATCGGCACAGAATCTGACAGAATAGGCAGTTGAGTCCGCTCTACCCGACCCTCTATCAGGCAGAACGCGACACCATCCAGCTTTCGTACCGAGTGTGACCCCACCTTTCGGTATCGAGCACGTCACGCACACACACGAAATTCAGGAGAATTGTGGCTGTCAAGATTCGTTTGAAGCGGTTCGGTAAGATCCGCGCCCCGTACTACCGCGTTGTTGTCGCGGACTCGCGCACCAAGCGCGACGGCCGTGTCATCGAGGAGATCGGTAAGTACCACCCCACCGAGAACCCCTCCATCATCGAGATCAACTCCGAGCGTGCGCAGTACTGGCTTGGCGTTGGCGCTCAGCCGACCGAGCAGGTTGCTGCTCTGCTGAAGCTCACCGGTGACTGGGGCCTCTTCAAGGGCGACAAGGACGCTAAGTCCACCGTTAAGGTTGCCGAGCCTAAGGTTGCTTTTGTTGCTGACGCAGCAAAGAAGCCGGTTCTGAAGCCCAAGGCTGAGAAGGCTCCTGAGGCCGCTCCGGTCGAGGCTGAGGCTGAGGCCGAGACCACCGAGGCAGCTGCCGAGGAACAGGCCTAACATTGCTCCACTCCGCACTCGCGCACCTGGTTAAGGGGATCGTTGATCACCCTGATGACGTGCGTGTCGTCGCGAAGGACACCGCTCGCGGCGAGGTCCTCGAGGTTCGTGTGAACCCCGAGGACCTCGGCCGGGTCATCGGTCGTTCGGGACGCACAGCTAAGTCCCTTCGGACACTTGTGACGGCCCTGGCCAACGGCCGTCGGGTTCGCGTTGACGTGATCGACACTGACGCCTGACGTGAGCGAGAACCGAACCCCTGTACCGCAGCTCCGCATTGGTCGACTGACCAAGGCGCACGGGCTCAAGGGCGCAATCAAACTTGAAATGTTCACCGACGACCCGAAGAAGCGGTTTGTTCCTGGCGCGGTGTTCACCCTGCAGGTGCCGACGTCATCGTCATGGCACGGCAAAACCCTCACGCTGAGCGAGCTTCGCTGGTACAACTCCCACCCCGTTGGTTTTTTTGAGGGTGTTGAGGACCGGACTGCTGCTGAGGGGCTCCTCAAGGCCATCCTCTGGATCGATGATGACTCGGATGCCGATCAGGAGGATGATGCATGGCATCACCACCAGCTCATTGGTCTTGACGTTGTCAGGGACGACGTCGTTCTCGGAACTGTTGCGCGGATCGACCACCTGCCCGCACAGGACCTGATCGCCGTTGATACGCCATCGGGAGAGGTGCTTGTGCCCTTTGTGCACGCGCTTGTCCCCGAGGTTGATCTGGACAATCGCCGCATTATTGTGACGCCGCCGCTGGGGCTTTTTGAGGAGCTTCCGGAAAACAACCAGGCCGACGCGACGCGGCCGGTGGACTCCTCTGACGGGGCCTCTGCTGAGCAGCAGGACACCAACACTACGGACAGCACGAGCAACGACGACTAGGGAACGCCATGCGTATTGACATTGTCACCATCTTCCCTTCGTTTTTTGACGTCCTTGATCTGTCGTTGATGGGTCGGGCTCGTACCAGCGGCGTCCTTGACGTTCGCGTTCATGACCTGCGTGATTTCACGCACGATCGTCACCGCACCGTTGACGACACCCCGTACGGTGGGGGAGCGGGCATGGTCATGAAGCCGGAGCCCTGGGGTGAGGCACTCGACCAGATCCTTGCCGACGCCAATGATCCGCTGGTGATTTTCCCTTCCCCTGCGGGAGAGGTGTTCAGCCAGAAGGCCGCACACGATCTCAGCGAAGAGCAGCACCTTGTTTTTTGCTGCGGCCGTTACGAGGGAATTGATCAGCGTGTTGTTGATCACACGGCGCAGCGCGCGCGCACGCTTCTGCTGAGTATTGGCGACTACGTTTTGAACGGCGGAGAGAGCGCAACCATGGTTGTGCTTGAGGCTGTCGCCCGGTTGATTCCGGGGATGGTTGGCAACCCTGACTCCCTGCTTCACGAATCACATGAGCAGGATGGGCTCCTGGAGTACCCGGTGTATACCAAGCCAGCCATCTGGCGAGAGCACGAGGTTCCGGCTGTTCTCATGAGCGGACATCACGGTCGTGTGGCCGAGTGGCGGCAGGAGCAGCAGGTGGAGCGCACCCGTCGTGTTCGCCCTGAGCTACTTCCCGACAAATACAGGCAGTAGTGCAGGCGGGGCTCCGTATTATTGAGCTATGACTCTCCGACGTGCCCTCTACCGCTGGATGTGGATTGCCTGCCTTGTGCTTCCCGGGTGGACTCTGCTCGGCTGGATGCTCTTTTCCCGCGGCGGCTGGGCGCTGGCCGGCGCCCTTGTGGCAATTCCGCTGCTCTTCATCGCGTTGATCGCCGCGGCTAGCGTGACGGCGCTTCGCCCCGACGTCAGGCAGAGCAGGGCCCTGTCGTCAACCGACGCTGTTTTGCTTGTGGTTTGGCACGCGTCCATCGTTCTTTTTGGCACATTCAGTGTTGACCCCGGGTGGTCTATTTCGGCGATGATCCTGATCGGTCTTGTGGTGTTTTGGTCTGCTGTGTGGCGACTGGTCAGTGCGGTTCGCCGCAAGGCTGCAGAGTTTTCCGCTGAGTATGAGCAGATGCGTACCCCTCCACCGGTGAAGCCGTCACCTGATTGGCAGGGCGAGATGATTGTGATCTCACCGGACAAGCCGGACAGCGACCGCCCGTAGTCGTGGGCGCAGGGCCAGTCGAGCTTTGCGCCTGAGCCCGTGTTCTGGCATCATTGTTCTTTGTGCTCGGACAGATTTCTGCCTCCGGGGAAATCACCGCTTTGCGGAGAGCACACCCCCACATACATTTCCTACCCCGCGGTTGACCGGTTGCCGCCGCAGAGAGCGATAATAATGAGCATTTTGGATCAGGTTGACGCCGCTTCGCTGCGGAGCGACATCCCCGAGTTCCGTGCCGGTGACACCCTCAAGGTTCACGTCAACATCATCGAGGGCAGCCGCTCGCGTGTTCAGGTCTTCCAGGGTGTTGTGATCGCTCGTCAGGGCGATGGCGTCCGCGAGACCTTCACCGTCCGTAAGGTCAGCTTCCAGATCGGTGTTGAGCGTACCTTCCCGGTTCACTCCCCGGTGATCGACAAGATCGAGGTCATCTCGCGCGGTGACGTGCGTCGTGCCAAGCTGTACTACCTGCGCGAGCTGCGCGGCAAGAAGGCGAAGATCAAGGAGAAGCGCTAACTTTCCGTTTGCGCTCGACACTCTCAGCGTTAGCGAGCTCCCCACCTCTACACTGGTGGGGAGCTCGTTTTTTCTTTGCTCCTACGAGAGGACCACAGGCGTAGTGACGTCGGAACAACCCCTTATGCGCCCGCGGCGTTCCTCACGGAATAGCGGAATCCTTGGCTTCCTTCGGGACCTGGTCATCATCGTCCTGGTCGCGGTTGTTATTTCGTTTGTTGTCAAAACTTTTTTCCTCCGTTCCTTCTACATCCCGTCGGGGTCGATGGAGAACACGCTTCAGATTGATGACCGCATTCTGGTCAACCAGCTGGTCCCCGATGTTGTGGGCATCGAGCGCGGTGACGTTGTTGTCTTTAAGGATCCGGGTGGCTGGCTGAATTCCTCGTCCCAGTCACAGGTGCCGTCTAACTGGCTGACAAATCTGATCGGTCTGACCAGCGACGACGATGACGAGCACCTCATCAAGCGCGTCATTGGCCTTCCCGGTGACCACGTTGAGTGCTGTAACGGCTCTGGCCAGATCAGTGTGAACGGGGTTCCGATCAGCGAGCCCTACGTCCTGATGCCCGCGGGCAAGGAGAGCGTGTCAGAGCGGGAGTTTGACGTTGTTGTTCCGGAGGGCTCGCTCTGGGTTTTGGGCGATAACCGCTACAACTCGGCTGACTCGCGCTACAACCAGGACAAGCCCGGTGCTGGTTTTGTTCCGACAGAGAACGTTGTTGGTCGGGCATTTGTTGTCAGCTGGCCGATCAGCCGCTGGGGCATTCTCGGCAACTATCCCGAGGTCTTCCGCGGGGTTCCCGATCCGAGCGCCAGTGGCGAATGAGCCGGATGACTCCCTCGAACGTGCACTCATTGCCGAGGGAGCGACGTGTGTCATCGGGTGTGACGAGGTCGGTCGCGGTGCGATTGCCGGCCCCGTCGCTGTGGGTGTGAGTGTCTACCGGCCGGGTGAGTATGCGCCGGCTGGTGTGAAGGACTCAAAGCTCTTGAGTGCCAAAAAGCGGGAACTTCTTGCACCACTTATTGTGGAGTGGTCGCCCACCGCCGTTGGGTTCGCCGAGGCGTCAGAGATTGACCGTGACGGCATCGTTCGTTCGCTCGGTGTCGCGGCGAAGCGAGCACTCGCGCAATTGCATGAGCGTGGTGTTCCGGTTGGGACGGCCACGATCATCCTTGATGGAAGTTCTGACTGGCTGTCACCTGTCCTGTCTTCACCTCTTGATGTCAGGGTCAGAGTGAAGGCTGACCGCGATTGCATCAGTGTGGCGTCGGCGTCCGTTGCGGCGAAGGTTGCTCGCGACACGCTCATGACCGAGGCGGGCGAGGTGCATCCGGGGTACCTTTGGGCCCAAAACAAGGGCTACGGAAGTGCGGCGCACTATGCCGGAATTGCTGAGCACGGTCCCAGCGGTCTCCACAGACTGACGTGGCTGCACGATCGCGGATAGGATAGGCCCGATGGACGACGAGGATCTTGAAGACTACGACCGTGAGGTTGAGCTGGCGCTGTACCGGGAGTACCGCGATGTTGTGGGCCAGTTTGCATACGTCATTGAAACAGAACGACGTTTTTACCTGGCGAATGACGTCTCGCTTGAGCGTCGCGACACCGAGCATGATTTCTACTTTGAGCTGAACATGAAAGACGTGTGGGTCTGGGACGTGTACCGTTCTGACCGCTTTGTGAGCTCGGTTCGTGTTTTGACGTTTAAGGACGTCAACATCGAGAAGCTGTCGCAGCGCGACTTTGAGCTCCCTAAGGACCTTTCCCTCGACAAGTAGACGCTTTCGCGAATAGGCGTTGGTGTTTTGTCCTGACTTGCCCCTTCCTGGCGGCGTGCGCTTCTGACTGATCCGTGCGTGGGGGGCGACTTTGTCCCTGGCGTTTCCTCTTGGATTTGTCCTCCACACGCGCTTGTGTGTTTCTGCTTTCCCCGAGCGCTCCAACTCTGCTCCGACGTCGTCTCCATCGCCGCAGGATAGTGGCGATGGAGGGGGAGACATGCAGACACGAGCGTCCACCGGTCGGTGGGGTGAATCACACGCCGCCGATTTTCTTGAGCGCAGAGGGTATCGGATCATTGAGCGGAACTGGCGGTGTGCTCGGGGCGAGATCGATCTTGTGGCGGAACACGATGGCTGGACGGCAATTGTTGAGGTCAAAACCCGGAACGGGATCGGATTTGGGCACCCTTTTGATGCCATCACACCGGCAAAGCTGCGTCGGCTTCGCACGCTTGCCGCGTGCTGGGCGAGCGCGCAGGAGCAACGCCCTCAACGAATACGGATAGACGCTGTTGGCGTCACACTCGCGTCATCCTGGGTGAGTGTTGAGCACCTCACGGGGATTAGCTGATGGCCATCGCGCGCACCTGGGGTGTCGCCGTGTCAGGGATTGGCGGGACCGTCGTTGAGGTGGAAGCAGATCTGGGCGCACAGCTTCCGCGTTTTAACATCATCGGAATGGCTGACCGTTCGCTTGCTGAGGCAGAGGACCGTGTTCGCCAGGCCGCGCTCAACGCCGGATTCGCTCTTCCCGCCCGGAGGCTTACGGTCAACCTTGCTCCAGCGGAATTACCCAAACACGGTACGGGCTTTGACCTTGCCATTGCTCTTGCTGCTCTGGCGACGGGCGGGAGCGTGACCGGTGCGTCCATCGACAGAACAGTGCATATTGGCGAGTTGGGTTTGGACGGGAGGGTGCGGCCCGTTGGTGGTGTGCTCCCTGCGTGCATTGCGGCGTGGGCTGAGGGGTTCAGGACGGTCATGGTTCCCCGCGAAAACGCGGCTGAGGCGCAGTTGGCTGATCCCGGGCTTGTGGTGGTCGCTGTGTCGTCGCTGGTTCAAGCCGTCGCTCACTATGAAGGCACTCATGGGGCCTCAGAAATGGGCGAAGCAGCGGATGCTGCGCGTGTGCCTGAGCCTGAGCCAAATGATGTCGGAAGGGCGCTGTCACGGAGTGGGCTCCTGGACTTTTCAGACGTGTATGGCCAGGAGGACGCGATCATCGCGGCCCAGATCGCGGCGGCGGGGGGACACCATCTGTCGATGACCGGACCGCCGGGAACGGGGAAGAGCATGATCGCCGAACGAATGGCGGATCTTCTTCCTGACCTTGATGACACAAGTGCCCGCGAGCTCAGCTGTATTCGCTCTGTGTCAGATGATCGGCCGTTGAGCGCGCTCGTGCGACGCCCGCCCTTTGTCGCACCACATCACACGACGTCGGCTCCCGCGCTCTTGGGCGGCGGTAGTTCGCGTATCAGGCCGGGAGCGGTGACCCTGGCTAGTCACGGGATTTTGTTTCTTGATGAAGCGCCAGAAATGAACAGAAACGTGCTTAACGCGCTTCGCCAGCCACTTGAGACGGGCGTGATCCGCATTCATCGAGCCCGCGGAAATGTGGTGTACCCAGCGCGTTTTCAACTCGTACTTGCGTCCAATCCATGCCCGTGTGGTTACGCGGATTCTTCCGGTCATGAGTGTCTCTGTAGCGCCGATATCCTTCGGCGGTATTCGGCACGCCTAGCGGGGCCACTTCTCGATCGAATTGACGTCAGGGTTCGAGTTGAGGCTGCACAGCGACAGAGCGCCACGATCCGAAAGAGCAGCGCGATCCTTCGAACCGAGGTAAAGCGTGCCAGGGAGATAGCCGTGTCGCGTGGCGGCGCATCAGAGCCTCGCGTTAACGCAGGCTTGTCTGTTGCTGAGTTGGATTCTCCCGCGTGGGCAATCGACGGCGTGGCACGTGCGCAACTGGATGGGGCGTTAGAAGCGGGGCGTATCAGTATGCGTGGATACGACCGAGTGCGGCGGGTGTCATGGACGATCGCGGATCTTGCTGGGCATAGTCGGCCAACGCGGGACGACGTTGAGCAGGCACTGTACTTCAGGCGGGCGGCCTGATGACCGGGGGTAGTGAGCCGGTCAAACCTTCGGCACCGGCACCGGCACCGGCACCAGCACCGTCACGGGCGGCGGAGGAGACGGGGGATGCAGAGAATGCGGTACAGATTCCACGACCAACGGAAACCGTCGCCGGGCAGGCAGAGTTCGGGACTAGAACGATGGATGAATGCGTTCGGCATGATGGGTTCTCCGCGGCGGTGTGGGGAACGCTTCGTCCAGACCGGAACCCGGTGCTCGGCGAACAGGAGCAGCTCACGGCCGCCGTTCTTATCAGCGTGCTTGGGGGCGTTGACGACTCCACTCGAATGGCGCTGGTGTCCGTCTGCGGGCCTGAAGCGATGGTCAGGCTCCTTGCTTCAGAACGAGACGATGGGGTTGCGTCTCTTGTGCAGAAGCTCGGGGAGAATACGGCGCGGCGGATACATTCAGCGCTACATAAATGGCGGGAGCGCTGGGCATCGATGTCCAGCAGGTCCGTCCTCACCAGGCTCGAGCGTTCAGGACTCTGGGCCGTTGTGCCTCGGAGCGAGGAGTGGCCAGAGCGGCTTGGCGCGCTGGATGCTCACGCGCCGTCCATGTTGTGGGGAAGAGGAGATCCGACGTCACTTGCTCCACCCCGCGGGTGGGCACTGTCCGTCGTCGGTGCGCGTGCATCAAGCGGGTATGGTGACGCTGCGACACAAGAACTCGTTGCTCCGCTGAGCAGAGCCGGGGTCACGGTGTTTTCCGGTGCGGCTTACGGAATAGACGCAGTGGCGCATCGAACGGCGCTTGACGGTGGGGGAACGACCGTCGCGGTCCTCGCGTCGGGTGCTGATCTTGATTCGCCCGCTGGGCATCGGCAGCTCATTACTGATGTCACGGAATCCGGTGCCGTCGTGAGCGAACAACCTCCGGGGACTCGGCCCTACGCCGGAGGGTTCCTGCATCGGAACCGGCTGATCGCCGCTCTTGCGGACGCGACTATTGTGGTCGAGGCTGGTGCGCGCTCAGGATCACTCAACACGGCGGGACACGCAGCGCTGATGGGACGCCCCGTGGGCGCGGTGCCCGGTCCGATTACCTCGGCGGCCTCTGCAGGCTGTCACCGTCTCCTCCGAGAGTATTCGGCCATCTGCGTCACCCGGGCATCTGAAGTTGCTGAGCTTCTTGGCAACCACATCGGTACGCTGCTGGAGCACGATTCAGGGCGTCGACGGAACCCGCACGTGGGGTCGTCGGGCGCGGTAACACAGAGCACAACTGCACAGGTAAACGCACATGCATTCCCATCCGGACGTGCACGGGATAGGCAGCGTGGTGACCACATGAGAGCGAACGATTCTGCTTCCCAGACCGACGACCAGGACGAGGCTCGTCGAGCAGCCCTCCTGCACCAGGTGCGATCCCATCCGGGCGCGACCGCGACGCAGCTTACGCTCCCCGGAATGACCGCGGCTCAGGTGCGTGCCGGGCTTGCGGTTCTTGAATTAGACGGCCGGGTGTCATCACAGCGTGGCCGCTGGTGGCCATCCGGAGCGCGGTCGTAAGGAGACAGGACGGAGCCGAGATGCGACGATGGGGGGATGGAGATCGCCCGCGCCGTGGACAACTATCTTGACTCCGTGATTGAAGCGGATCGGCTTTCCGCGCATACCGTGACTGCCTACGCAGCGGACCTGGGCGGACTGACGAGCTATTTGAAAGACAACGGTGCGGAAAGCACCGAAGATATCAATCTGGAGTCCCTCAGAGACTGGTTGTGGTTCGACTCGCAGCGGGGGCTTTCCGCGGCAACGCTCTCTCGCCATCGTGCAGCCGTTCGGGGGTTTGGAGAGTGGCTGGCCGACAGGGGGATCGTTGACGCCAACCCCGCCGCGCGCCTCAAAGCACCAGCTCCTGGGCGAACCCTGCCGCAACTCATCCACGCGGACCGGATCGACTCAGCGGTGACGGCGCTTCGTTCGCGTGCGGATGAGGGGGATCATCGCGCTGGACGGGATCTTTGCATTATTGAGCTCCTCTACGCCACAGGGATGCGCGTTTCTGAGCTTGTTGCGCTGGACACAGGAGACATAAACCTGG
>JBQELM010000022.1:11862-13406 GCA_052103915.1 Mycetocola sp.
TCGTGTTCTGGGTAAAGGATCCAAAGAACGCATTATTCCTTTTGGAGTTCCAGCCCGCTCCGCGCTCATCGACTACGTGAACCGGGACCGTGCGCACATTCTGAGCGCGGCAACTGCTCAACCGGAAACCACCGCGCTGATTCTTGGCATGCGGGGCAAACGAATGAACGTGCGAGCGGTGTACCGAGTCGTAAACGAACTCTTTCCTGAAGCCGGCGGGAGCTCCGGTGCTGGACCGCACACTCTCAGGCACAGCACCGCCACTCATCTGCTTGATGGTGGTGCTGACCTGCGCAACGTTCAAGAATTCCTTGGGCACTCATCTCTGGGGACAACACAGATTTACACCCACGTGTCCACCGAACGCCTTGCTGCGAGCTACCGTCAGGCGCACCCGCGAGCGTGACCAAAAACTGTCCGTAGCAGAGACCGAACTCTCGGCGCCCCTGTGGTCACGTGCACAAGCGCAGGCACGGTGGCGCGTGTGGCATGGGCACGCACGAGCCGCCGTGGCTGAATCCCTGCCGGTGTAGTCTCGGCTGAGCAGACGGTGCGAGCGTCCTATTACTCCCACGGCAGGAGACGCGCACGGGGCAGCGGGGGCAGGTACCCCATCGGGTCAACGTACGCTCCATTAAGTCGAAAGCTCACATGGATCAGTGCCGGTCGGGTGCCCTGATGGGGTGAAGGGTTTTTGTGCCCGGTTGGCGGGTCGATCAATTCCGTTGGCGGGTCGAAGAGTTTGGTTACTGAGTCGTCCTGGTCAGCGCAGGACCGTGACGTCGTGTGTGGGACGCCGACCGCATGCCCGATGACGGAACCGGCCGAGACAGTGTCGCCCTGTGCCTGACGAGGTGCAACCGACAGCACGGTGCTCACCAGTCCATTTCCGTGATCAATGGAAACAGCATGCTGCCCCACAACGCAGCCGCTGAACGAAATCACGCCGCTTCCCGCCGCTCGAACCTCGTTTGTTGACGCGGAGATGTCAATCCCTCTGTGTCCCGGGCCAAACTCTGTCCGCGGACGCTCGAATGCGCGGACGAGAGCAGGCGAGGTGACCGGCCAGACAAACCGCTGATCCGCTGCTGTGTTCCACGTCCGGTCGTAGGTGCGCGTCCTGGGCAATGGGGGTTGAGTATCTAAAGGAGCAATGAACGCGCGTGAATTGGCGGGCACCCCCGTATTGACGCCGAAGGCGAGATGGGCGCCGTGTGCCTCGCCCGAGTGCGCATGGCCGGTCAGACCGGTCGTTGAAATAACAAGAGTGACCGCCACCGAGCCGATCAGGACCCGTGTCCAGAAATGAAAGAGGTTGCGGTAGTGGCGCCGTGGGGAGTGCACATGCGAGAAGCGGATGCGACAACAGGATTGCTGGTTCATTGAGTCAGGTTGTGCCGCCGGTTCTCGTGATGAGAGATGACGGAAAGAACTGCACATGAACGTCCCCGGCATCGAATAGGGGAGGGACAGGGCAAACAGTCTCACAGCACCGCGTCCGGTTAACGTCGCAGGCGGACAGGCGGACAGGCGGACAGGCGGAC
>JBQELM010000023.1:0-10910 GCA_052103915.1 Mycetocola sp.
GAACTGGCGACCCCTTCCTTACCATGGAAGTGCTCTACCACTGAGCTATCGGGGCGTGAGCCAAACGCGTTGGCACCAGATGAGAATAGCATCCTCCGCGGCGCAATGAGAACTCGGCCTCACCGCCCGCGCGTGTCATCCATCCGGGGCGCTGCGACGCACGGCCGCAACGCCCCCACATTGCCCGTCTTTACGGGCGAACAAGCACCTTGATGGCCTCGCGCTCGTCCATCAGCCGGTACGCCTCGGCCACGTCCGTCAGCGGGAGCTCCCGCGTGAACACCAGACCGGGATTGAGCGTGCCGTCCAGCACCTCGGGCAGCAGCTCGTCAACATAGTTGCGGACGGGGGCGACCCCACCTCGCACACCAACGTTGGTCGCAAACATGGTTCTGACCGGAAGCTCCGGTCCGCCGTTGGGCACACCAACAAAACCAACCTGACCACCGGGGCGAGCGGAGCGGAGCGCCTGATCCATGGATTCCTTGGTGCCAACGCACTCCAGAACCGAGTCGGGGCCAACACCGTCAAACAGATCCTTGATCCGATCGATGCCCTCCTGTCCGCGCTCGGCGATGACATCGCTTGCCCCAAAGGTGCGGGCCAGTTCCTGTCGGTCGGCGTGACGCGACATGGCCACCACCCGGGACGCCCCCAGCCGGACAGCCGCGAGAACACCGCTGAGTCCAACGGCCCCATCCCCCACAACCGCGACGGTTGATCCGGGCTTCACGCCGGCGGACACCGCCGCATGATGACCGGTGCCGAAGACATCGCTCAGTGTCAGAAGCGACGGAATCAATGCGTCATCCACCGGACCGGGCACAACCGTGAGGGTGCCACGGGCGTGCGGGACCCGCACGAACTCACCCTGACCGCCGTCGGCAAAAAAGCCGTCACGATCATCCGAGCCCCACCAACCGCCCTGAACGCAGGAGGTGCTGACACCGTTCCGACAGTTCACGCAGCTGCCATCACAGTGATAGAACGGCGCGATCACAGTGTCACCCACCCGGAGGCAGGTCGCGTCAGCACCAACCTCCTCAATGACACCAACAAACTCATGGCCGATCCGCTTGGGTTCGTTCGTCTCGGTGACACCACGGTACGGCCACAGATCCGACCCGCACACGCAGGCCGCAATGACACGAACGATCGCGTCACTGGGCAACTGGATCGTGGGGTCGGGAACCTCGTCAAGGCGGATGTCGCGGGCAGCATGCAGAACGGTAGCTCTCATAACGACCAGCGTACGCCCGGTGCGAGACTGCTCCCTGACAGAGGGCCAGCCGCCGGACATCACCCCCGGCTACACTGTTGCGCGTGTCTGAACTCCTTGTTACCGGCGGTGCCGGATTCATTGGCTCCAACTTTGTCCACTACGTCCTGGCGAACACCACCCACACGGTGACGGTGCTCGACAAGCTGAGCTACGCCGGCAACCTGGCCTCGCTTGACGGCTTGCCCGCCGACCGTTTCCGCTTTGTGCAGGGCGACATCACCGATGCCGAGCTGGTGGATTCGCTTGTTGAGCGTTCGGATGCCGTTGTGCACTACGCGGCCGAGAGCCACAACGACAACTCCCTGCACGACCCCCGTCCGTTCCTGGACACCAACGTCGTCGGCAGCTACACGCTTCTTGAAGCCGTCCGTCGGCACTCCACCCGCTTCCACCACATCTCAACCGACGAGGTCTACGGCGACCTTGAACTCGACGACCCGGCGCGGTTTACGGAGTCAACGCCCTACAACCCGTCAAGCCCCTACTCCTCGACGAAGGCGGCCAGCGATCTGCTTGTCCGTGCGTGGGTCAGGTCCTTCGGCGTTGAGGCCACCATCTCCAACTGCTCCAACAACTACGGGCCGTTCCAACACGTCGAGAAGTTCATCCCCCGCCAGATCACCAATGTGCTCCGCGGCGAGCGCCCCAAGCTGTACGGCACGGGCGAGAACGTGCGCGACTGGATCCACGCCGACGACCACTCCTCCGCCGTGCTCACCATCCTTGAGAAGGGTGTCATCGGTGAGACCTACCTGATCGGTGCGGACGGCGAGCAGAACAACAAAGACACCGTTGAGTTGATCCTTGAGCTGCTGGGCCAGCCGCGTGACGCCTACGACCACGTCAATGACCGGCCGGGCCATGACCTGCGCTACGCCATCGACTCGAGCAAGCTGCGCACCGAGCTGGGCTGGGCCCCGCAGTTTGCCGACTTCCGCTCGGGCATGGAGAGCACCATCACCTGGTACCGCGACAACGAGGCCTGGTGGGCACCGCAGAAGGACGCCACCGAGGCCAGGTACAAAGAGCAGGGGCAGTAACCGCTCCCCTCTCCACAGCATCACGCGCGCCAGCACCGAGTTTTCGGGGCTGGCGCGCGTGCGTGTGTGGCGCCCGTTCCGGTCCAGCTGCCGACCGCCGACCGCACGGGGCCGGCGGATGTTCAACCGCCTGATCTGCACGCCCCGGGTACCCATTCCTTCGGGCGGCGGAGAACGTCAGGATGACTTCTGGGGATCCGGAGCAGCGTCCGTTGCCTGTCCCTTCATCACAACAACACACAGGGGGAAACCATGTCAAAGAAGCTGTGGTCCGTGGCAGGTGGGGGCGTGCTTGTCGCAGCGCTCACCCTCGGCGCGGCAGGGTCAGCGTCGGCTTTTCCGATTTATGAGGATGCCAACTACGGCGGATATGCCTACCAAGCCACGTGGGCCAAAAAGGACGGTCTCGGCACGCTCAACAAAAAGGGCTCGTCGATGAAGGCCCCGGCTGCGGGTAAGACGTTCTACGAAAGCCGTGGCTATACCGGTCGATCAGTGAAGCTCCGCGGCAATGTCCCACGCCTCGCCGACATCAGCACGGGGCTTGGCTGGCTGCAGAACTGGAATGACCGAATCCAGAGCTACAAGTAGCACGGGTACGCGCGGGTAATGCGCGGGGCGATGGCAATTCCACCGTCCCGCGCATCACCCCTCGGTGCCACACCTCAACGAAAGAGAGTCAGCATGACGGGCCAGCATTCAGCCCTGAGGGGGAAGCGAGTGTGCGTCACCGCGGGAGCACTCGTGACGATGGCGCTGATGACCGGTTGCGGCCCGACTACCGCGCAACCAGATAACTCTGTTCGCGCACATCTTGACCCGGTCAGCGGTGAGATCGTGATGCCGATGGACGAGTTCGCTTTCTACGGACGACACTCCGATTCGCGCACCTTTGCCGCCGCCGCGCAGGCCGTCATCGGTGAGTGCATGCGCTCCGCGGGATTCACTCCCATCACCGTGAGTGACAGCACTGACCCGGCGCTTGACCTCGATGACAGGACATTTGGGATCTGGGATGAAAATCGTGCGGCGCGGTACGGCTGGGGGTCAGCATCGGATCCTCTCGAGTCAGCAGTGGAGCAGGCAAAGTCAGCGTTTGGGACCGATTGGGCGGCAGCCTATGACGGATGCAATGAGAACAACGAGTCCGTGACACGGGCCTTGGACTCGGTCACTCCGCCGCAGGATGAGTATCTGGCCAGTGCCGTCTCCCGTCTGGAGAGCGAAGCGCTGAGTCAGGCACAGAAGGATGAACGCTGGCAGCAGGCCCGTGAACCGTGGGAGACCTGCCTGAGTGCGGCGGGCCTGACCCCCGTGGAGGGCGAGGATTACATGTCGCAGCAGTCCAGCGCTCTCCTCGACGCGGGGGACGCGGCCGATACCGAAGAGGGTATCCGCCTGGCCACGATTGAGGCTCGCTGCAACACAGAATCTCGGCTCACCCAGACACTCGCTGACATCGAGGCGTCGTACCAGCAATCAATGATTATCAGCAACGAGGCCCTGCTCAACGCTGAAAAGGAGCGCAAGCAGGAACTCCTGCTCGCCGCACGGGATTACATCAACACGCATGGATAAGCGGCACGCCCAGCGCTCAGACGCGCAGGAATCCGCACCGCCTCTCCCGTCGGTTGCGCACCTGCGACGCCTCAGCCATCCCCGTCGCGCCGTGGTGTGCGCGATTATTCTCCTCGTCGCGATTGCATCGTCATTTGCTGTCGGCCGCTTCCTCCAACCACCTGACCGTGAGCAACTCAGTGAAGCCCAAAAACCCATCCGAGTCACCGCACAGGTGGAGGAGCGAGTGGTTGATGCACGAACCGCTCTCGCGGGAACGGTTGTCTCCGGCCGAGTACAGCCCGTCACTCTTGCGGTGCGCCCGGACCCCGCGGTTGTCACCCGCCAATCTGTAAGCGAGGGGGACACGCTGCGCCCCGGCGATCTTGTTGGTGCGGTCTCAGGACAGCCGGTTTTTGTTCTCCCTGCGCCGCTTGCCCTCTACAGAGACCTTCGTGTTGGGGATCGCGGCGACGATGTGTCCTCGCTTCAGGACGCTCTTCGTGAAACCGGCGCCGACGTCGACACCACGGGCTGGGTTGACTGGAAAACGCGCGCAGCGGTGACCAGGCTCTTTGAGGATCACGGATTCCCCTCCCCTACGTCAGCCGGTTCCCCCGCCGGCACGGCCCCGGCTGATGACAGCGAGACCCCTGTGACCCCGACCTCCCCGGCTCACACTGGCGGTGGAGAGGACCCCGATCCCTTTGTCCTGCCCTACACAAGTTTTGTGCCGCTGTCGGTGCCCGAGGCGACAGTCGTCAGCGCGCTGACCATCGGTGCACGGGTCACAGACGACAGTCCTCTTGTTTCTGTGCAAACCAGCGGAAACACCGTCTCTTTCAGAGCCGATGCTGTTCAGGCGGCAGATTATGAGCCGGACCAGACCGTCACCATCAGCGCGGACGGTCAGCAGCTCAACGGAACGGTGACACGGGTCGGAGAATTTGCCGAGGCGTCCGAGGGAAAACCGCCGGGAAGGGACATCACAGCGGGCTCAGACGATGACCGATTTGCCGAGCTCGCAGCGGGACTGAGTGTGACGATTACCCCCGAGGGACAACACGCAACGTCCACTGCCGTCCCGACGGTTGCGCTACGCCACGACGCAGACGGTGACTTTGTTCTCATCGTTGAGGGGGACGATCCCGAAACAGATCTGGCCCCACCCCGCCGCGTCGGTGTGACCGTTGACTATGCGGGCAACGGCTGGACGGCGCTGGCGGGTGGCGCGGTGAAACCTGGAATGACGGTGGTCGTCCAGTGACGGGGATGCCACTCCATATCCCCGCGGAGCCACGACAGGTGGCGCTCGAGTTACGCGGTGTGAGCAGGGTGTTCGGCACCGATACATCGACAGGGATCACAGACGTCAACCTGGTCGTTCACGAGGGCGAATTTGTCACCATCGTTGGCCCATCCGGCGCGGGAAAGAGCACTCTGCTCAACGTCCTTGGCCTGCTCGACACCCCGACCGCAGGGACCTATCGGGCGTGTGGTGTGGACATCAGCACGCTGAGCGAACGTGAAAAGGACCGGCTCAGATCCGACGTTTTTGGTTTTGTTTTCCAGCAGTCCTTTGTGCTCGGCGACATGTCAGCTCTGCACAACGCCAGTCTGGGGCTTCGTGTTCAGCGAATTCCACTCGCTGAACGAAGCGAGCGCGCGATGGCTGCGCTCACGCAGCTCAGAATGCGGTCCCGCGCGCAGGCACCCGGCCGAGTACTGTCCGGCGGTGAACAGCAGCGGCTTGCCCTCGCCCGCGCCATCGCGACGGGTCCACGTATCGTGCTGGCCGACGAACCAACGGGCAACCTTGACAGCGCCAACGGAGCCGTCGTTCTCAGCTACCTCCACGAGCTCCACGCCTCAGGCGCAACAGTCATTTTGATCACCCACGACGACGCTGTGGCCTCAACCGCCGAGCGAAGGATTCACGTTGACGACGGAACCATCAGCGCGACGGGTGATGCCCGGACCCCGCACCGGACGATTGTGAGTGCTGCGGCGGGGGACGACGGACGGACACAACCCCGCGCCGACGTGTCTGATCCCCACACGGGCGCACCCTCATTACGGCGCAGGGCCACGGCCGTCATTGATGATGTGAGTGACGCCATCAATGTGGTGACCACTCGCCTGGGCAGGACGCTGTTCCTCCTCCTTGCTTTTGCCCTGGGCGTTGGCGGACTCATCACCTCACTCGGGGTGAGCGAAAGCGCGTCGGCGCAGGTGTCCGTTCGTTTAGCCGCGGCAGCGCTCGACGACGTTCGCGTCACCGTTCCCGGTGGGTCAGCTCTCCTCTCTGACAACGACGACCGTCTGGCGGAATGGCTCGCCGCCGCGCGCGACGTCCCCCACGTGACCGGTGCGGGCTTCAGCGCCCAGGTTGCGGGGAGTTCAGCCACGATCACCCGGTTTGCCTCCGACCCAGCATCACGGGATGAATCGCTGACTCTCATGTCGGCGTCGTCCGGCTATCTCACGCTGAGCGGGGCCGCCGCGGTCGGGCCGTCCACCCTGTCTGTTCTTGATGCGGCGGATGTGCACGGCATCGCCGTTGTCGGGCAGGGGGCGGCTGAGGCCCTCGGTCTTTCTCCACCAGGGCCGGGAAGTCAGGTGTGGATCAATGGCCGCGCCGTCGACGTGATCGGGATGTTTGAGGCAGGCGAACGTCAGCGTGATCTCACCAACGCTGTTGTTGTCTCACCCGATGTCATCAGCGGCGCGGCCGAGGTCACCACAACGCTGCTCGTCCGTACGGAACCTGGCTACCCAGCAGCCGTGGCCGAAGCGATCCCCGCTCAGCTTGATCCCGCCAACCCGGGGCAGTTTGGTGTTGAGACCGTGGCGGATCTGCGCGCTCTCCGTTACGGAGTGGCCAGCGACCTGGGCGCGCTCATCGCCATTGTTGCTGGTGTCCTGCTGACCTTTGCCGCCATATCAACAGCCACAACCATGTACATCTCTGTTCAGGCGCGAACCCACGAGATCGCGCTTCGCCGCGCCATTGGTGCGAGCCGGGCCGACATCGGACGTCTTTTTGTGGCGGAGGGGTTCACCATCGGTGTTGTGGGTGGTGCTGTTGGCGCCGCGGCAGGAACCGTCGCCACCCTGATCGTCGCCAGCGGTCAGGGGTGGACGCCCGTCCTTGATCCCTGGCTTCCTCCGGCCGGACTCGGCATCGGCATGCTGACCGGGCTCGTGTCGTCGTTTGTCCCGGCCGTCGTCGCCAGTCGGCTGCGTCCGGCTCACGCCCTTCGCGCACGATAGCTCTGCGGGATCGGCTCAGTACGAGGTGTCGTCAGCGCCGGCCGCGATGAGCCGGTCGTGCAGGGTCTCAAACAGGCCGGGAGCGGCTGCAAGCAGGAAATCACTTGATGCGGGGGCACCGTTGAGGCCCTCAACCGTTGCCCCGGCCTCCGCAGCGACAAGCGCCCCGGCGGCGTGGTCCCACGGCTGCAGACCCCGCTCAAAGAAACCGTCGATGCGCCCCTGCGCCAGGTAGCAGAGGTCAAGGGCGGCGGAGCCCAGTCGTCGGATGTCGCGCACCTCAGCCAGCAGTTCACGCACAAGACCCGCCTGCCAGACGCGACGGCGCGGGTCATAGCCAAAACCGGTTCCGATCAGGGCACGGTCGCTGGGGACGTTGCTGTTCACGTGCAGCGGCTCGCCGTTGCGGGTGGCCCCCTCACCACGGGCGGCGGTGAAGACCTCACCGGTTGCCGCATTCACGACAACGGCGGCGAGCGCCTGCCAGCTGCGCGGCTCCGGCTCACCCTGCACAACCGCAATACTGACGGCGTAGTCCGGAATGCCGTAGAGGTAATTGACCGTGCCATCAATCGGGTCAACAACCCAGGTCAGTCCGGAGGTTCCGTTCCCGCCTGAGCCGGACTCCTCCCCAAAAAAGCCGTCCTGCGGCCGGGCCGCGCGGATGCGTTCCCTGATCAGCTCCTCCGACTCGCGGTCAACGGCGGTCACGATGTCAACAGCGTTTGACTTGGTCGCGGCGACGCTCACGCCCTCCGCCTTGCGTCTGGCAACCAGCTCGGCTGCCTCCTGCGCGATGGCCGTCGCCAGGGTGACCAGCTCGGCGGGGGTTGGCTGTGATTCGGGGGCTGCACTCATGGTTCAAGGCTATCGATCACGGTGCCGGGTGCGCGCCCTTCGACGGAACTGAGTTGAACTGTGACGACACATCCCCGACACATCTGCGCGGTACGATCGGAGTGTGGCCGTCACCCCCACCACGGTGACCTGTGCCCCACTCCGCCCGCCGACACCGGCCACCCTGCGCGGAGCGACCGACCGTCGACGTCGGCCCCACCCCAACGATTGGAACAGCACCACCATGCCGTGGACCCCTAGCCCAGAGGATGACGCCCGCTTCCTCGCCCTCGCCATCGACCAGGCCCGCCTCGGCTGGGAGGAGGGCGGTATTCCCATCGGCGCTGTCCTCGTCCACAACGGTGAGGTCATCGGAGCAGGCCGCAACCAGCGCGTCCAGAAGGACTCGGCGATCCTGCACGGCGAGACCGACTGCATTGAGAACGCCGGTCGCCAGCGCGCCAGTGTGTACCGTGAGAGTGTTCTCTACACGACCCTCTCCCCCTGCTTCATGTGCGCCGGCACGGCCCTGATGTACGAAATCCCCCGCATTGTTGTCGGAGAGAACCGCACCTTTGGCCAGTCCGAGGAGCTGCTGCGTGAGCGCGGCGTGCAGGTTGATGTCCTGGACAACGCCGAGTGTGTCGCCCTGATGGAGCGGATGATTGCCGAGAAACCGACGCTGTGGAGCGAGGACATCGGTGTTGAGGAAGAAGACCTGACCGCATGAGCGACCCACGCACATCAGAACCGTCGCAGGCCGAAGACGCGTCGCGGACCGCACCGAGCGCGGAAGCGCACAGCCCGTCGGGGACACACACCGACCCGGACACATCAGCCGTTGTTGACCACGATTACCCGCTGACCCCGGTCCCGCGCAGTGCCCGCCGGTCGATGCTGTCCATGGCCGTTGTCCTCATCGGCTTCACCATCTTTGCGCCGACGCTCATGGCGGGTGCCTCCGTCGGTGCCGCCTTCCCGTTCTCCGAGTTCCTGCTGATCCTGGCCGTCGGGTCACTGATCCTTGGCGCCTACGTGGCGGCGATCGGCTTCATCGGTGCCCGCACGGGCCTCACAACCGTTGTCATGGCCCGCTACACCTTTGGTACCGGCGGCTCCAAGATCGTGTCGCTCCTGCTCGGCGGCACCCAGGTGGGCTGGTACGGCGTCGCTGTGGGCACGATCGGTGAAATGACCTCGCTCGCTTTCGGCTGGGAGGGCCCCTGGGCTCCGGCGATTGTGATGATTGTGGTGTCTGCGCTGATGATGCTGACGGCGCTCTACGGCTACGAGGGCATGTACTGGGTGTCCCTGATTTCCACCCCGCTGATCCTGATCCTGGCGTTCTGGCTGACCTGGCGCGGATTTGCCGAGGTCGGCGGCTGGGCCGGACTGATGGACATCGAGCCGCTCACCAGCATGAGCTGGGCTGTTGCGGTGACAACCATTGTGGGAACCTTCGCCTCCGCCGGAACCCAGGCGGCCAACTGGACCCGGTTTGCCCGTCGCGGCCGTCACGCCGTGATCGCCTGTGTGCTCGGTTTTGTGGTCGGAAACGGTCTGATGGTCTTCTTTGGCGCTGTCGCCGCTTTGGCCTTCGGCGAGGGTGACTTCACCACACTGCTGCTGAGCATGGGACTCATTGGCTGGGGGCTGTTCTTCCTGTTTGGCAACCTGTGGAAGTCCAACGCTGACGCGGCGTATGCCTTTGGCGTGGCCGGAGCGGAGATTGCCTCAAGTAGGCGCAAGGCCCCGTACATCATCGGCGGTGTGGTGATCGGAACGATCCTGGCGCTGACCGGCGTTCACACCCACATCGTTGGGTACCTGTCACTGCTTGGTGTGTTCATCCCGCCGCTTGGTGGTGTGCTCATCGGTGACTGGATCGCCCGCTGGCGTGGCGGGCAGCCCGCACTGTCCAGCATCCGCTCCGTGCTGCGCTGGCAGGCCTACCTGCCGTACCTGCTTGGTGCGGCCGCGGCCTGGTTCTCCAACGAGACCGGTTTTGGTGTTGCCCCGCTCAACGGCATCATTGTTGCTGGTGTCCTGGCCTGGCTGTTCAGTTTCCTGACCCGACGCACAACGGAGACCACCGCATGAGTTCCGCCACCCCGCTGTACCTTGACTGCGATACCGGCATCGACGACGCCCTCGCTCTCACCTACCTGCTGAACAGCCCGAGCGTGACCCTGGTTGGCATCGGAAGCGTGTTCGGCAACGTCTCGGCCAACGAGGGGGCGACCAACACGGCGGCCCTGCTTCGCTCGGCGAGTGCCGCCGGCATCCCCGTGACCGTCGGCGCACACGACCCGCGCACCGGAACCTTCTCCGGCGGTGCCCGCCACGTGCACGGCGACAACGGCATCGGCGGGGTTGACCTGCCCGGCGGCCCTGCCGTCGGGGCCGAGGACGCCGCCGACATGATCATCCGGCTGGCCAACGAGAACGATGGCCGCCTGGAGATTGTGGCGATTGGACCGCTCACCAACCTGGCGATTGCTCTGGAGCGTGACCCCCAGCTTCCGACCAAGATCGCCCAGCTCACCATCATGGGTGGGGCTGTCTGGGCGAGGGGCAACGTCAGCCCAACGGCCGAGGCCAACATCCGCAACGACCCTGAGGCCGCCCGGGCCGTCCTGCGCGCAGGGTTCCCCGTTGTGCTTGTCCCGCTTGATGTCACCATGCAGCACACCTTTGACGATGCCGAGGTGGCCACGCTGCGTGCGCAGGGCACCGAGCTGCACACGGCGCTGGGCGACATGCTTGAGTTCTACCTGTCGTTCTACGAGTCGGTCAGTGGCGTTCGCGCCGCTCCTCTGCACGACCCGCTCGCCGCGGCCGTGGCCGCAGGCGATCTGACCGATCGCACGTCACGCTCTGTTCCGCTTGATGTGGTGCGCGAGGGGGACGAGCGCGGTCGA
>JBQELM010000023.1:10920-13396 GCA_052103915.1 Mycetocola sp.
GTCGAACGGCCGTGGACGAGGCGGCCGTGAGCACGGCCGATCAGTCGACCGCGTCAGCCGGTCGTGTGCCGCTGACCGAGGTGGTGACGGGTGCCCCCGAGGGCACAGCGGCCCTGATCAGGGACCGCATCCTCGGCCGGTCAACGGCGGAGTAAATTCCACAACCACACGCGGGGCGGTGCACACTGTGCGCCGCCCCGCCGCGGTTAAGCGCACAGCGAGTATGGCTGCGTCGTGTGCGCTCGGAGGACTAGCCTGAGCCCATGGAGCATCGTTACCTGGGCCGAAGTGGCCTCAAAATCTCTGAAATCATCTACGGCAACTGGCTGACCCACGCCTCACAGGTGGGCAACGAGCAGGCGATCGCCGGGGTCAACGCGGCCCTCGACGTCGGAATCACCACCTTTGACACCGCCGATACCTACGCCAACACCGCGGCGGAAGAGGTGCTGGGCGACGCCCTCGCCGGGCAGCGCCGCGAATCGCTTGAGATCCTCACCAAGGTCTACTTCCCGACCGGCCCCAAGGGCCCCAACGACACCGGACTGAGCCGCAAGCACATCCACGAGTCCATCAACGGCTCGCTCCGCCGACTCAAGACCGACTACGTTGACCTGTACCAGGCGCACCGCTTCGACGTGGAGACCCCGCTCGAAGAGACGATGCTGGCCTTCGCCGACATCGTCCGCCAGGGCAAGGCGCTGTACATCGGCGTCTCCGAGTGGACGGCTGACCAGCTGCGTGAGGGGGCGGCCCTCGCCCGTGAACTGCACGTGCCGCTGATCTCCAACCAGCCGCAGTACTCCATGCTGTGGCGGGTCATCGAGCAGGAGGTTGTGCCCGCCTCTCAGGAGCTTGGCATCTCGCAGATCGTCTGGTCCCCGGTGGCCCAGGGTGTGCTGACGGGTAAGTACCTGCCGGGCCAGCCGGTTCCCGCCGGGTCACGCGCCACGGACGAAAAGGGCGGGGCAGATATGATCTCCCGTCTGCTCAACGACGACACCCTCACCGCCGTGCAGCGCCTGATTCCCATTGCGGAGGACGAGGGCCTGACCATGGCGCAGCTCGCCGTCGCGTGGGTGCTGTCCAACCCGAACGTTGCCGGCGCCATCATCGGTGCGTCCCGTCCGGAGCAGGTGACATCCAACGCAGCGGTTGCCGGTCGGACGCTGAGCACCGAGACCCTCACCCGGATCAGTGAGGCGCTGGGGGATGTTGCGGTGACCGACCCGTCGCACAACTCAACGCCGTCGACGCGTCTGGCCTAACGACTGCCGCTCTCCTAAGACTAAAAGAACCCCGTACGGACCGGTCCGTACGGGGTTCTTTTAGTCTCTGCGGCAGAAACGATGGTGGCGAGTGAGGGATTCGAACCCCCGAAGGCTGAGCCGTCTGATTTACAGTCAGATCCCTTTGGCCGCTAGGGTAACTCGCCAAGTGCGCGCCCGACCAACTTATCCAGCCAACCGAATGCGCTTCAAGCATATTACCCACAGAGTCGACAC
The DNA here is from genome assembly GCA_052103915.1 of Mycetocola sp. GTDB lineage: Bacteria > Actinomycetota > Actinomycetes > Actinomycetales > Microbacteriaceae > Mycetocola_B. The sequence continues at coordinate 12,426 of JBQELM010000023.1, forward strand.
TGAAGGAAATCGAGTGCCCCGGGTGTGGCGGGCCCGCGCCCACGGGGGCACAACGACCCGCAAGGAACCATTCCCTGCACAGCTGCCCCTTAGACGGATGTCTCTGCACACCGCCGCGCCTCCCCGATCCTGGAGAGCGGGCAGATACCATGAACCCCATGGCAGATTCATCGTTTGACGTCGTCAGCAAGGTCGACAAAATGGAGGCGGAAAACGCCGTCAACCAGGCACGCAAAGAGGTCGAGCAGCGCTACGACTTCAAGGGCACCGGAGCCTCAGTTGAGTGGAGCGGAGAGAAGATCCTTCTCAAGGCCGCAAGCGAGGACCGTGTCCTAGCCATCCTCGACGTGGTGCAGAGCAAGTTCATCAAGCGCGGCATCTCGCTCAAGAGCCTCGACTCGGGTGAGCCCTTCCCCAGTGGCAAGGAGTTCCGTCTTGAGATCGCCCTCAAGGACGGTATCGCTCAGGACCAGGCAAAGAAGATCAACAAGATCATTCGTGACGAGGCCCCCAAGTCCGTCAAGAGCCAGATCCAGGGTGATGAACTGCGCATTCAGTCCAAGAGCCGCGATGACCTGCAAGAGACCATTGCAATCCTCAAGGCTGCCGACGTCGACGTGGATCTGCAGTTCATCAACTTCCGTTAGTCGTTGCCCCGTTCATGTGTGTGACAGATGTTGTCAATGTGACGATTGTTCCCAATCGATAGGCGAACTGTTACCGTGAACGGGGGAATACCCCTCCCTCACTGCACACTCATCATCTAGAGGAGCCCACTCGATGCGTATTCGACACCACCTCGCCGTCACAGGCGTTGTGATTGCCGCGGTTGTGGGCTCGTTCTCCATCGCTGCGCCTGCGTATGCCGACGACTACCCCAGCTGGTCAGACGTTGAGAAGGCCAGGTCCGATGAGTCAAGCAAAAAGGCCCAGATCACTCAGATCGAAAAGCTGATCTCCGGCCTGCAATC
>JBQELM010000024.1:0-13033 GCA_052103915.1 Mycetocola sp.
CCTCGTCAGAGAAGGTGGACTGCAGCAGCTCGGTTGTGCCGCCGTAGGCGAAGTTTCCGCCACCAAAGCCGAAGTCAACCTGCAGGTGCTTCTCGGCTCCCGGGTTCAGGCCAACGTAGTCAACGTCGTCGGCGAGCTCGTAGCCGCCGTCGGCGTCACGGGTGAAGGTCACGCCCTCCACGCCCCACTTGGTCAGTTCCTGGCCCTCATCCGAGTACCAGAGCCAGTCAACAAACTGCAGCAGCGCCTCAAAGTTCTCGCTCTCTGCGGCCTTCGCGTTGATCATCAGGCCGTTCTCCAGCTGGGTGGTTCCGGCGATGACGTTCCCGGCGGGGCCAGCGGGGAGGGTGATCTTGGCGACCTCGGCACCGTCAACGGTGTCGGTCAGGGCGGGACGGTAGTCGTTGACGATCATCTGAGCGTTGGTGCTGATCGCGGCGGAGCGTCCGCTGACAAACTTCTGGATAGCGGAATCGTCGTCCTGGGTGAAGCTCTCCGGATCAAGCAGACCCTCCTCCACCAGGGAGTGCAGGTACTCGATCATGGCCTTGTGGTTGTCTGTGGCCCCGGCGAAGACGAACTCGCCCTTGTCCTCGTCCCAGACGACCGAGTCGGCGTGCCAGCCCGCGGCCGAACCGAACGAGACGCTGGCGATGTTGAGCAGGCTCTCGCCCATGAAGCGGTCGGACATCGGGTAGATGTCAGGGTTGTCCTTCTTGATGGCGCGCAGCACCTCGCGGAACTCGTCCCAGGTCTGCGGCTCCTCCAGGCCCAGGTCGTCGAGAATGTCGGTGCGCATGGCGATGGTGTAGTCCTGCCACGGGGCCTCGTGCAGGCCGGGCAGAACGTAGAAGGTTCCGTCGGCCTGGCGGAGCTGGTCGATGTTGTCCTCCAGGCCCCAGTCGGCGACCTTCTGCGTGAAGTTCGGCATGTACTCGGTGTACTCGCTGATCGGGAGGATCGCGCCGGAGGACACAAACGCCTCCTCCTGGCCCGGGTAGGTCTTGGGGATGATCAGCGGGGCGTCACCCGCGCCAACCAGCAGGCTGCGCTTCTGCTCGTAGTCACTCATCGGGACAACGGTGGGATCGAGGGTGACGTTGGTGCGGTCGGTGATCTCGGACCACAGCAGCCAGTCCTTCTTCAGCGGGTAGTTGGGGTGGTCGCTGAACAGGAGAGAGAAGTCGAGCGGTTCCGTCGCCTTGAAGGTGGTGCCGACGGCGTAGTCGGCCATGGCGCCGACGTCTTTGCCCTCAACGTCGGCCGTCTCGGTTGAGCCGCCGGAACAACCGGCGAGCACCAGGGCGGCTGTCGCCGTGATCGCCGCCAGGGCGACCCTCTTACTTCGGGGTGTTGACATGGGTTTTTCCTTTCGCGTCCGACAGCGTTGTCGGGTGGAGGGGAGGGAGGGGTGATCAGCCCTTGACGGAGCCGAGCATGATTCCTGAAACGAAGTAACGCTGGATGAAGGGGTAGATGAGCAGGATCGGCAGCACGGTGAGCACCATCGTCACCGACTGGATGTTGGAGGCAACCTGGGCCAGGTCCGACCCGCCACCGGTTGAGGTCGCCGTTGTTGCCCCGGCGATGAGGTTGCGCAGGTACACGGTCACGGGGAACAGCTCGGCCCGATCCATGTAGAGGAACGCCTGGAACCAGGAGTTCCAGAAGCTGACCGCGTAGAACAGCACCATGGTGGCGATGACCGCCTTCGACAGCGGCAGCACAATCCGGAACAGGATGCCGAAGGTGCTGAGGCCGTCAATCTGGGCGGCCTCCTCCAGCTCCTCCGGGATGTTCTCAAAGAACGACTTCATCACGAGCAGGTTGAAGACGCTGATCGCGTTCGGCAGCACAATTGCCCACAGCGAGTTGGTCAGCCCCAGGCTGGAGATGAGGACGTAGTTGGGGATCAGGCCACCGTTGAAGAACATGGTGAACACGGCCACACCGATCAGCAGGCCACGACCGCGCAGGTTCTTCTTGGAGAGCACGTAGGCGTAGCAGGTGGTCAGCACCATCGCGATGACGGTCGCCACCACGGTGTAGATGACGGTGTTCTTGTAGTTGGTCCAGAACATCTCATCCGACATGACCAGCTGGTACGTGGTCGTGTTGAACCCCTGGGGGATCAGGTTGACCTGACCGGCTCGGATTGCCGACTCGTTGGAGAAGGACTGGGCGATGATGTTGGCGAACGGGTACAGGGTGACAAACACCACTCCGAGCAGCACAACGGTGTTGACCACCTGGAAGATTCGGGTTCCGCGTGAGGTCCGCAGTTTGCGGGCGCGCGGCGGAACGGGTGGGGGTCCTGGCTTTTCCGCGCGAGCACCCGAGCGGGTGCCGGGACCTGCGGGAGGGGAGCCAGCGCTGCGGCTGGCATCCGTTGCGGATGACGGGGCTGGGGTGGGGCTGACGGCTACCACAGGCTTGTCCCTACTACTCGGCGAGAAATCGTGTTGGCGGACAGGATGAGGGTCAGGCCGACGATGGCCTCGAACATTCCGATCGCGGCGGCGTAGGAGAAGTTGTTCGACTCCAGGCCGACCCGGTACAGGTACGTGGAGATCACGTCGGCTGTGGGGTAGGTGAGCGGGTTGTACAGCAGCAGGATCTTCTCGAACCCGACCGCCATGAACGTTCCGATGTTGAGGATCAGCAGCGTCACCATGGTGGGGCGGATGCCGGGGAGGGTGATGTGCCAGGTCTGCTTCCACCGGTTGGCGCCGTCGATGCGGGAGGCCTCGTAGAGGCTGTTGTCCACGTTGGTCAGTGCGGCCAGGTAGAGGATGGTTCCCCAGCCGACGGTCTGCCAGACCTCGGAGGAGACGTAGATGGTGCGGAACCATTCGGGAAGCTGCATGAACGGGATCGCGTCGCCGCCGAAGCCGCGCACGATCTGGTTGATGGTGCCCTCAACGGAGAGCAACTGCATCAGCATTCCGGCGATGATCACGATGGAGAGGAAGTGCGGCAGGTACGAGATCGTCTGCACGAACCGCTTGAAGTAGCGGGAGGTGACCTCGTTGAGCAGCAGGGCCAGAACGATCGGCAGCGGGAAGCAGAACAGCAGCGTGAGCGCGCCGATCGCCATGGTGTTGCCAAACACCTGCCAGAAGGTGGGGTCGGTGAGGAACATCTCCACGTAGCGCAGGCCGACCCATTCCTCGCCGAAGATGCTGCCGCCGGGCTGGAAGCGCCGGAACGCGATGACGTTTCCGAGCATCGGCACGTAGCGGAAGATGGCGAAGAAGAGCAGCGGCGCAAGGGCAAGGACGTAGAGCTGCCAGTCGCGGCGGATGCTCTTTTTCCACGGCAGCTTGCCCGCACCACGGCGGGTGCGACGGCGGGGCGTTGGCGGTGGTGTTCCACCGGTGCCGCTGCCGTCGCTGACCAGGGCGGGGTCGTGCTCGATCAGCTCGGAGGCGACGGCGGTTTCGGCGACGCGCGCTCTCGCTGTGGTTGGGTCCGTGACGCTCATGTGTGCGCTCCCGCTGGGACAGGCTCTGACGCGGGGGCGTCGGAGGCGGAGGATGGGGTGGATGGGGTGGACGGGTGCTCGGCTGTGACGGTGACCTCGGGGATCAGGACCCGGTCGGTTCCCACCCGGCGCAGCGGGCCGGTCAGGGTGAGCGGGATGGTTTCGACCAGGGAGGTGCTTGACCGGGCCAGGCGCAGTTCAACCGCACCGGGCTCCACGATGCGGTGGCCGTCGCGACCGGCGAAGCTGGTCAGGTCGGCGTGCAGGGTGAGCCGGATGTGGGAGCTGTCGCCGGGGGCGAGCTCGGTTTTGGCGAAGGCGAGCAGACGCTGAACGGGACGGGTGACCTGGGCGACGGGGTCGTGCAGGTACAGCTGCACGACGTCACTTCCGCTCACCGGACCGGTGTTGGTGACGGTCAGGTCAACGCTCACGGTGGAGTCGGTTGCCCAGGTGTCGCTGCTGACGCGGATGTCAGACCACTCGGTGCTGGTGTAGCTCAGGCCGTGGCCAAAGCCGTACAGCGGTGTGGGGTCGATGTTGGAGACGCCGGTCTTGAGGCCAAGCGGGGCGGACAGGTAGGTGCCCGGCTGGGACCCGGCGTCGCGCGGAACCCCAACGGGCAGCCGTCCGGACGGCGAGAACTCTCCGGCGAGCAGGCCCGCAACGGCGGCCCCGCCGCACTGACCGGGGAAGAATCCCTGAACGACGGCCGCGGCGCGGTCAACGATGCTGCCGAGGGCGTAGGGGCGTCCGGTGAGCAGGACAACAACAACGGGGGTTCCGCTGGCGAGGAGTTCCTCAATCAGGTCCTGCTGAACGCCGGGAAGGCGCAGGTCCGCTGCGTCACAGCCCTCGCCTGAGGTGCCCCGGCCGAACAGCCCCGCCCTGTCTCCGACGGCAACAACAACAACGTCGGCGTCCCTGGCAGCCTCGCCGGCTTCGGCAAAACCGGAGGTGTCGTCCGTGTCGACGTCGCAGCCACGGCTCAGGGTGACGTTGGCAAACCGATCACGCAGCTCGGCGGCGACCGTGGGAATCTCCAGGCCAAGGGGAACGTCCGGGTGCTTTCCGCCGACGTGGGCGGGGAAGGAGTAGCAGCCGAGCATCGCCAGCGGGTCATCGGCGAGCGGGCCAACCAGGGCGATGCGGGCGGTGGCGCTCAGCGGGAGGGCCTGGCCAGGGTTGCTGAGCAGGACAAGGGACTCGCGGGCGATCTTCTCGGCGAGGGAGTCGCCGACCGGGGTGTTCAGGGTGAGGCCTGCACCACCGTGCGGTACCCGGCCCTTGCCGCCGTCCAGCAGTCCGATGCTGATCTTCTGGGTCAGCACCCTGAGCACGGCGCGGTCGATGAGGTCACCGGGGATGCGGCCGTCGGTGACGGCCTCGATGAGTGGGGCACCAAAGGTGTCGATGGTGGGCAGCTCCACGTCAACACCGGCATCAAGCGCCAGGTGGGCGGCCTCTGCGCCGTCGGCGGCGATACCGTGCAGGCGCTGGAGGAAGCGGATGCCAAAGGAGTCGGCCACAACCGTGCCGTCAAAGCCGAGCTCGTCGCGCAGCAGCTCGGTGAGCAGGGCGCGGTCGGCGGCGGAGGGGATGCCGTCCATCTCGGTGTAGGAGTGCATGACGCTGCGGGCGCCACCGTGGCGCAGTGCCACCTCAAATGGCGGGAGGATCACGTCGGTGAACTCGCGCTTGCCGATGGAGACGGGGGCAAGGTTGCGCCCGGCGCGGGAGGCCGAGTACCCGGCGAAGTGCTTGAGCGTGGAGATGATGCCGGAGCTTTCCAGCCCGCGAACGTAGGCGGCGCCGATCTGCGAGACCAGGACGGGGTCCTCGGAGATGGTCTCCTCTGTGCGACCCCAGCGGTAGTCGCGGGTGACGTCAAGCACGGGGGCGAGGCCCTGGTGCACCCCGGCGGCGCGCATGCTGTCGCCGATGTGGGCGGCCATGTCCGCGATCAGGTCGGGGTTGAAGCTGGCACCCCAGGCGAGGGGTGTGGGGAACGCGGTTGCCTGCCAGGCGGCGAAACCGCTGAGGCACTCCTCGTGCACGAGGGCGGGGATGCCAAAGCGGCTCTGGTTGCGGATGTGCTCCTGTGAGGCGTCCAGGCTGGCGGCCGCGGCTTCCGGTTCAACGGGTGCCGTGCCGTAGGGGCGGGTCAGCTGGCCGAGTCCATTGCGGGTCACGTGCTCCCAGTCGATGGTGCCGTCGGCGAATTCCTGCTGGAGCGGGGCCACCGCACCGCCCGAGGCGTCTGCGCCGACCCACACGCCAACGAGTTGCGCAGCTTTTTCCTCGAGTGTCATGCGGGACACCAGGTCGGCCGCCCGCTCTGCTGCGGTCAGGGTTGTGTCCTGCCAGCGCTCGATTCCCGCCGCTGGCGCGGCGTTCACCGGTGTGCGTGTCATGTGACTCCTTCGTCGTTGACTCCGGCGTGGGGGTCGGGACGTAGGAAGAACCCGGGGCCACTCCGATGTGGTGTCGCAACTTTCGATACAAGTTGCGAAAGCTTGATCGTAATCGTAACCAGGACGGGGGAGGTGTCAAGGGGCAAATCAGGAAGGCCTTCGTGGCATGATCGCTGTAATGCGTGCGTCCGATCCCCAGATTTTGCGGCGGATGTGACCCACTGCGGTGCTGTGACTGATACAGTCCCGTCATAAAAGTTGCGCAACTGGAAAGTTGATCGTTATGAAAACCGAAACCGGCATCGAGGCCGGCCACAACGGAAACAGGCCAACCATTGCCGCCATCGCGGCGGAGGTCGGGGTCTCCGTTCCCACGGTGTCCAAGGTGCTGAACGGCCGATCGGATGTGGCGGCCGCCACTCGCGCCCGAATTGAGAAGGTGCTGCACGAACGCGGCTACCAGCGGCAGAGCGCCGCAAGCGCGGCCGCGCCGCTTGTTGAACTGGTCTTCCACGAGCTTGATCTGGCCTGGTCGCTTGAAATTGTGAAAGCCGTGCAGCGCACAGCCGCCAAGGCAGGACTCGCCGTTGTGCTGTCGGAGCTGGGCGGGGAGCACCACCCGGGACGCACCTGGATTGACCAGGTTCTTGCCCGACGACCGCTCGGCGTCATCCTGGTCCAGTCCATGCTGACCCCGGCCCAGCGCCGTCAGCTTGACCTGCGCAACGTGCCATATGTTGTGGTCGACACCGACGGTGAGCCCCCGGCGGACGTCCCCGCCATCGGCTCAAACAACTGGCACGGTGGACTGCTGGCCACCCGCCATCTGCTGAGCCTCGGCCACACACGCATCGGCATGATCTCCGGCCGCGAGGACGTCATGTGTGCTCGCGCCCGGGTGGGCGGTTACCGGGCAGCACACGACGAAGCCGGTGTTGACGTGATGGCCGACGGGCTGCGCTGGAGCGACTTCTCCGTTGAGGGCGGCTACGAGAACGGTCGTGAGCTGCTCAGCCAGAAAGACAGGCCAACCGCGATCTTTGCCGGGTCGGACATGCAGGCGCTCGGTGTCATGCGTGCCGCACGGGAGCTGGGGATCAGCATCCCCGAACAGCTGTCCGTTGTGGGCTACGACGACGTTGAGCTTGCCGCCTGGGTGGGACCGCCGCTCACAACCATTGACCAGCCGCTGGCCGAGATGGCCGAGATGGCGACCAAGATTGTGATCGACATCGCCAACGGGGTTGAGCCGCCGCTTCGCCGGGTTGAGCTGGCAACAGAGCTTGTTGTCCGCGACAGCACGGCACCGCCGGCCTAGGCCCGCTCCCGAGACGCCCACCTGTCCCGGCAGGGACACCAACGAACAGGAACCGTTGTGGCAGAGTTTGACCTTCCCCTTGAGCAGCTGCGCGAGTACCGGAACTCCACCCCGGAGCCGGACGACTTTGACCTCTTCTGGCTGGAGACCCTGCGCGATGCCCGTCGCCACCAGGTGCTCATAGCCGTTGAGGAGTATGAGACGGCTCTGACCGAGTTCCTGAGTTGGGACGTCCGCTTCTCCGGATTCAACGGTGACGCCATCGCCGCCTGGTACACCCGGCCCGCGTCGGCTGCCCCCGATGAGAAGCTACCGATTGTGGTTGAGTACCTGGGCTACGGAGGGGGACGCGGTCTTCCGCACGAACGGCTGACCTTCGCCGCAGCCGGGTACGCGCACCTGCTGGTTGACAGTCGTGGTCAGGGCGGGCAGCACGGTTCTGGGGGAGACACCACCGATCCGTGGCCGTCGTCGCCGTCAGCCAACGGCGTTCTTACCCGGGGCATCACGGATCAGCGTGAGCACTGCTACCGGCGCCTGGTCACCGATGCCGTGCGCGCCGTTGATGCGGCCCGCGAGCTCCCGGGCGTTGACCCGGATCGGGTGATCGTCACGGGCAACAGCCAGGGCGGGTACCTGGCCCTGGCCGCGGGCGGGCTGAGTGAGGGCATCACCGCGACCGCCGCCAACGTTCCCTTCATGTGCGATCCGGTGCGGGCACTGCGCATCACCGAGAGCGCGCCGTGGAGCGAAATCGTCAGCTACCTGTCCGTCAACCGCGGACACGAGGAGCAGGCCATGCGCACTCTCGCCTACGTCGACGGTGCGGCCTTCGCCCGGCGCGGCCACTCGCCCCTGCACATCACGACCGGCCTGCGTGACACGGTGTGCCCACCCTCAACCGTGTTTGCCGCGGCCAACGCCTGGGGCGAGGACACCGGCACGTCGCCGAGCGTGACAACAGAGGTCTACCGCTTTAACCACCACGAGGGCGGGGGAGCGTTTAACGTGGCACTCCAGCTGGACTGGCTCCGCTCCGTGCTGGGCAGCGATGCCTGAGCTGAGCGCGGTCACACCGCAGGCGCTCTGCCTGGGCGAGACGATGATCGCCCTCAACACCTCCCCGGCTGACCCGGCCGTCCCCGATTCCCTCCCGCTGCACGTGGGCGGCGCCGAGTCGAACGTTGCCGCTGTCCTGGCCCACCACGGTGTGGAGACCGAGTGGTTCAGTCGGCTGGGTGACGACCGCTTTGGCGACAGCATCGTGGCCGAGCTGACCTCGCGCGGTGTCGGCTGCTCCCACGTTCCGCGTGATACCCGCAGACCAACGGGCCTGTACGTGAAGCATCTGGGTGATGACGGCGAGTCAACCCGAACGGCCTACTACCGCTCGGGGTCGGCCGCCAGCGCGCTCAGCCTGGACGATCTGAGCGCCATCCCGCGACCCAGCCACCTGGTGCACCTGTCCGGCATCACACCGGCCCTCTCCGAGAGCGCGGCCGAGCTGATGGGTACCCTGCTGCACCGGCGTGTGCTTGGTGATTCCCTGCACAGCTTTGACGTGAACTACCGGGCCGCGCTGTGGCCGAGGGAGCGGGCGGCGGTTGTGCTCCGTGACCTGGCCTCCGCGGCCGACATCGTGTTTGTTGGCTGGGACGAGGCGCAGACCCTGTGGGGCGTCAACTCGCACGAGGAGCTGCGGTCGCTCCTGCCCGAGGTCCCGCGCATTGTGGTGAAGGACGGCGCCGTGGCGGCGTGGGTGCTCCGGAGCGGCGGCGACGTCAGTGAGCCGACACCTCCCGTCACGGTGGCTGAGGCCATCGGAGCCGGTGATGCCTTTGCCGGAGGGTTCCTGTCCGCACTGCTGCGGGGAGCCGACGACAGCGAGGCCCTGCGGGCCGGTCACGGTGTCGCCGCACACGCCCTCTCCGGAACAACCGACAGCCCCCGGCTGCCCACCCGCCCACAGCCGGTTCTGCCACCGGCGTAGACAGGAGAACGTGATGAGTACACCGGATAACACCACCCTGTGCGAGCGGGTTTTTGGCCAGGCACGGGTGATGGCGATCCTGCGCAACATGGAGCCGGAGCACGCGGTTACACTGGCCGAGCGCGCCTGGGACCTGGGCATCAGTGCCGTTGAGGTGCCGATCCAGCAGGACCGCTACATCCCCTCGTTGGCCGCCGTTGTGCAGGCTGGCCGTGCCAGGGGCCACGGGGTTGGTGCCGGAACCGTGACCCGACTGGAGCAGGTGGATGTTGCGGCGGAGCTGGGGTGTACCTTCACCGTTGCGCCGGGAACGGACGCCACAATTCTGCGGGCCAGCGTTGAACGTGGCATGGCCCACGTTCCCGGCGTGGCCAGCGCGAGTGACATTCAGGCGGCCATCGCGGCGGGGAGTACCTGGGTGAAGGCGTTCCCTGCCTCCCTGCTCGGCACGGCGTGGATGTCTGCGATGCGTGGGCCCTTCCCGGAGCTGACCATCATCGCCACCGGCGGTGTTGACGCACAAAATGCGCCCGATCTGCTTGGCGCCGGCGTGCGCATCGTCGCTGTCGGTTCTGCACTGGAAGACCCCAGCCAGCTTGATCGGCTGGCCGAGCTGACGGCGGCCGTGGCGCACTGATCCGGGGATACCGCCCCGCGGTTCACGTAGTCAGCTAGCTGCACTCACTGAGCAGGGTGTCGTAGCCGCCTGCCGCGGCCGCGGCCTCGGCACGGATGGTAGCGGTCACCTGCTCCGTGGGGATCACCCCAAGCACCAGGTCAGCGGGAGCATCCGCAGTGGTTTGCCCGCACGCTGTAATGACGGTGAACAGCCCCGGTGCCGTGCCGTCATACGAGGCGTCAACGTCTCCCACGGGAAAACTGAGGTCGTAGATCACGTTCCCCGAATCCGGCAGGTGCGAGTGGACCTCACTCAGGGTCAGGCCCACAAGCGGAACGGTGCTGTCCGGGGCGCTGGTTGTGTCGTCCGCGGCGGGGCGTGTGGCAAACACCGCGGCGAGAATGACCAGAATCCCCACAACAGGAATGGCAATGAGCAGGGGCAGCTGCCAGCGGGAACGCGGCGTCAGCGCGGTCATGGGTGTTGTCCTCTCGATGGTGCAGCCTGTGCCCCCGACGTGGCGGTTGTCTCGGTCATCCAGTCAAGGCGAGCGGGCCAGCGGACCGACGTGCCCAGCTGGTGCAGGGCAACAGCGGTCTCAAACGTGCCGCGCCACAGCACGTCGGCCTGCAGCTGGCCGGAAATGGCCTGCGGTTCCGGGGCGGTGCGGGTACCAAACGGCATCAGGCGCAGCTGGGTTCCCTCCGCGATTGCAGCGATGTCACTGCGGATGACGGTGACCGTGACAACGGTTCTGAACCGGCGGGATGAGGAGCGGGACGACGTCGAAACGCGAGGGACCTCATCCCAACTTGCTCGGTCAACCCTGAACAGAAGCGAGTCGACGGACGCGGTGTCCCACTCCGCAGAGACCCGCGCCATCACACGCATTCTCCTGGCAGCAACCCCCAGCCGCCACAGCATCCACAGCAGCAGAAGCGCCATCACGGTCGCCCAGGTCCACGCCCAGAAACCGGGCCGCGCCGGTTCCTCAAGCAGCGCGCTGGAACCGTTGTCGGCGACCCACACCTGAACGGTTTCCCCGTCGGTCAACGGCTCGTCCATGGGACGGAACACGATGTCGCGGTGAGTGTCGCCGCCGCGTTCGTATGTCAGCTCGTAGGCACGCATCTCCACCTGGCCAAAGCTGCGCCGTCCCGTCTTTTTGGTCTGCATGCGGGTGCCGTTGTCGCTGACAACCGCCGGGGTCGAGTCGTACTCGGTTGTCAGCCGGTCGGCCAGCGGAATGAAAACCACAAACTGCGCAAACAGGCCAACAAGCAGGATTGCCACGGTCCGCGCGATCAGCCCCGTGCGCCGGTGACGCGCATCAAGCGTAAAAAATGAGCGATCAAACCAGGCTGTGCTCATGCGGCTGGGCTCCTGTGCGTGGTTGTGGGGACGGCCGTTGGGCCGGTGCGCTCGGCGGACATGGTGTGCTCGGTGGCCCAAGTCTAGGCCAGTGATCGGTGGTCGCCACGGCGTCCACGCGCAGGCCTCCACCCGATTAAAGGTCCCAATGTGACGCCATGCGTCGCCACAAAAGCACTGATCGGCGTCACATTTCATCGCATGAATTCATCTGACTTCTTTGTCGGTCACGAAGCACCGGCTGGGCAAAAACCGGCCATAGCATTGCGGCACGTTTACACCCCCACCACCGAAAGTGATAGACCGATGACCCGACTCCGACGCAGACGACTGCGCCTTGTCCCCACCCTTGCTCTGCTCACCGGCGCCGCCATTGTGCTCAGCGGCTGCGCGGCAGGCACAGGACCCGCCGCCCAGGACGCCTCGGCCACGCCGGTCAGCGGTGGGACGCTCGACTTTGCCATCCAGGTCGCCCCCAGCGACATCGACCCGCACAACGGTTCGTCCAGCTTCTCCGAGGGCCTGGTCATCGTGAACATCGCCGACAAGCTGATCTACCAGGACCCGGAGACGGGAGAGCTTCAGCCGTGGCTGGCCACCGAGTGGAGCTCAAACGACGACTCAACCGTGTTCGACATCACCCTGCGCGACGACGTCACCTTCAGCGACGACACCCCGCTCACTCCGGAGGTGGTGAAGGAGAACTTCGACATCCTCGCCAACGGCGACGCCGACCTGGGCGTTATCCCCGTGACCGCGTTCTGGCGTGAATACGACAAGACGGAGGTGACCGGGGACAACACGCTCCGCGTCACCTTTAAGCAGCCGAGCGCCGGGTTCCCTCAGGCACTGTCGCACTACTACTCCGGCATCCTCGGCTCCTCAACGCTGAAGCTGCAGAAGGAGGAGCGGACCAAGCCGGAGAACATCGTGGCGACCGGACCGTTCACCGTCTCCGAGCACGTGTACCAGGAGAAGACGGTTCTGACCCGTCGCGACGACTACAACTGGGCACCCGCCTCGGCCGAGCACCAGGGCCCCGCGTACCTGGAGCAGATCAACTTCCGGGTGGTCCCCGAGCCGAGCGTCCGCACCGGTGCGCTGCTCTCCGGTGAGGTTGACGCGATCCTTGACGTCAACCTGACCGACGAGGAGGCCATCAGCCAGGCCGGGTACGAGCTGCTGTCCCAGGTCATCCCCGGCCGCGACATCGCCCTCGACCTGCACACCGACACGTTCCCCACCAACGAGCTCGCCGTGCGCGAGGCCATCAAGTACGGCTGGGACCGTGAGGCACTGGAGAGCACCGTGCTCACCGACAGCTACGACGTCGCCACCTCCGTCGTCTCCAACCGGGTGCCCGGCTACGTTGACCACTCCGACGACCTCCGTTACGACCCGGAGCTGGCCGAGAGCATCCTCGACGACGCCGGCTGGGTTGTCGGCGATGACGGCATCAGGGAGAAGGACGGCAAGCGCCTCACCGTGTCCCTGCTGAGCGCACCGCTGCTTGTGCCGAACAAGCCGTCGTTTGAGCTGATCCAGCAGAACCTGAAGGAGATCGGGATCGAGCTTGACCTGAACATCCTTCCGCCCGCAGACGCCTGGGGTGCCCGCGAAACCCAGGACTGGAACATCGAGGTCTGGAACCAGTCCCGCGACGACAGCGTCGTGATCGAGCAGTCCTACTCGCCGGAGTGGAACAACAACGCCAAGCTCAGCGAGGGTGACGAGTACTGGGACAAGGCCATTGAGGTCCTGTCACCGCTGAGCTCCACGACGGACGTGGCCAAGCGCGCCGAGTACGCCGCCGCCGCTCAGGACTGGATCCTCAACG
>JBQELM010000025.1:0-5628 GCA_052103915.1 Mycetocola sp.
CCGTTTTGAAACCGGCCGTCTGGCCCAGCAGGCCCAGGGCGCCGTTGCCGCCTACCTGGACGAGGACACCATGCTCCTCTCCGCCACCAGCGCTTCAAAGAACCCGAAGGACAACTTCGACTTCTTCCCGCTGACCGTTGACGTTGAGGAGCGGAGCTACGCCGCGGGTAAGATCCCCGGCTCGTTCTTCCGTCGTGAGGGCCGTCCCTCGACCGAGGCCATCCTTGTCTGCCGTCTGATTGACCGGCCGCTGCGTCCGTCGTTTGTGAACGGCCTGCGCAACGAGGTCCAGGTTGTTGTCACCGTTCTGTCGATTGCTCCCGGCGAGTTCTACGACGCTCTGGCCATCAACGCTGCCTCGGCATCAACCCAGATCTCTGGTCTGCCGTTCTCCGGCCCGATCGCCGGTGTGCGCCTTGCGCTCATCAACGGCCAGTGGGTTGCGTTCCCGACGGCATCGCAGCTTGAGGACGCCGTGTTTGACCTCGTTGTTGCCGGTCGCATCGTGACCGACGACAACGGCAACGAAGACATCGCCATCATGATGGTCGAGGCAGAGGCCACGGAGAACAGCTGGGACCTGATTCAGGCCGGCGCTGTAAAGCCGGACGAGGCCATCGTTGCGCAGGGTCTTGACGCGGCCAAGCCGTTCCTCAGCCAGCTGGTGAAGGCCCAGGAGGAGCTGGCTCGCCAGTCCGCCAAGGAAATCGCCGAGTACCCCGTGTTCCTGCCCTACACCGACGAGAACCTCGCCGCCGTGTCAGAGCTGGCCCGCGAGGAGCTTGTCTCCGTGTACCAGATCGCTGGCAAGGTGGAGCGTCAGACCGCTGACGACGAGCTCAAGGACCGGGTTAAGGCAGCCATTGCCGCCCGTGTTGAGGCCGGTGAGCTGCAGGAGACCGCTCTCACGCAGTTCTCCGCGGCATACAAGTCCGTCACCAAGGACGTTGTCCGTACCCGCATCCTGACCGACAGCATTCGTATGGACGGTCGTGGACTGGCTGACATCCGTCCGCTCGACGCCGAGGTTCAGGTTATTCCTCGCGTTCACGGTTCCGCGATCTTCCAGCGCGGCGAGACCCAGATTCTTGGTGTCACCACGCTGAACATGCTCAAGATGGAGCAGCAGATTGACTCGCTGTCACCTGTGACGAGCAAGCGCTACCTGCACCACTACAACTTCCCGCCCTACTCGACCGGTGAGACCGGCCGTGTGGGTAGCCCCAAGCGTCGTGAGATTGGTCACGGCTTCCTGGCCGAGCGCGCCCTTGCGCCCGTCCTGCCCAGCCGCAACGACTTCCCCTACGCCATCCGCCAGGTGTCTGAGGCGCTGAGCTCCAACGGTTCCACCTCGATGGGTTCCGTGTGCGCGTCAACCCTGTCGCTGCTGAACGCCGGTGTGCCGCTGCGCGCTCCGGTTGCCGGTATCGCCATGGGTCTTGTGTCCGACACCGTTGATGGCCAGACCCGCTACGCCGCCCTCACCGACATCCTCGGTGCAGAGGACGCGCTGGGTGACATGGACTTCAAGGTTGCCGGTACCAGCGAGTTCATCACGGCCATCCAGCTGGACACCAAGCTCGACGGCATCCCTGCGTCGGTTCTGGCCGGTGCACTGACCCAGGCCAAGGACGCTCGTACCGCGATCCTGTCCGTCCTGAACCAGGCCATCGACACGCCTGACGAGATGGCGCCGACCGCGCCGCGCGTCATCAGCGTCCAGATTCCCGTGGACAAGATCGGCGAGCTGATCGGCCCGAAGGGTAAGACGATCAACAGCATTCAGGACTCGACCGGCGCTGACATTTCCATCGAGGAAGACGGCACCGTGTACATCGGCGCCGTTGACGGCCCGTCGGCTGAGGCCGCTCGTGGCCAGGTCAACGCCATCGCCAACCCGACCAACCCTGAGATCGGCGAGCAGTTCCTCGGAACCGTTGTCAAGATCGCTGCCTTCGGTGCGTTCGTCTCGCTGCTTCCCGGCAAGGACGGCCTGCTGCACATCTCCGAGGTTCGCAAGCTTGCCGGTGGCAAGCGGGTGGAGAATGTCGAAGACGTGCTCGGCGTTGGCCAGAAGGTCCTGGTTGAGATCACCAAGATTGATGACCGTGGCAAGCTGTCGCTTGCTCCGGTGATTGCTGACGAGGATGCACCGGCCGCGGAGTCCGCAGCCTTTTAGTCTCTCGCAACATCCGGGCGCGGGCGTCGCCGCATCGGGGGGGCGCCGGCGCTTGTGTGTACCGGACACCTCAGGAGTTCGGGGCATGATGTCCGCCGAAATGCCGACACGGACACGCGCCGGAACACGCCCGAGTGCAGTATCGTCACAAGCAGGAGCCGCCCCCATGTCGGCTTCCTGGTCGGAGGCAGCATGTCGTCGCGATGGGCTCGAGTGGTCGCACCGTTTACGGCCAGTGTTCCCGTTGTTGCTCCCGAGTCCGGGCCGATACCGGTTGATGCTGCGGCGCAGATCAGCGAGTCAGCCGCCGCTCCGGTGGGGAACAAGCCAGAGGCAACCGACGTTCGTCGGGTGCTCAATCCCGGTGGTGACAGCGTTTTTCCCATTGTTTTTGGGGGAAGCTCCTTCGGCTGGACAATGGGTGACGAACTGGCGTCAACGCTGCTTGATCACTTTGATCGTGAGGGCGGCAATCTGGTTGACGTGGCCGACTCCTACGCCAGCGGGCGCAGCGAGGTGATGCTCGGCACCTGGCTCCGTCGACGTCGCGCCACCGACCGTTTTCTTGTTTCCACAAAGGTGGGGCGGCATCCCGATGCGCCGGGGCTTGGTCCGGTGTCCCTTGTTCGCGCCGTTGAAGCGTCGCTGAACCGGCTGGGCGTTGAACGCATCAACCAGCTGTACCTGCACATTGACGACAGCTCCGCTCGGATGGAGGACGTCCTCGGCACCGCTCAGTGGCTTATTGATAGTGGCAAAATCGGCGCGATTGGCGTTACCTCGTATTCGGCCGAGCGCCTGGTTGAAGCCAGGGTTCTTGCCGGTGCGGGCTACCCGTTGGTGAGTTCGCTTCAACTGCACTACAGCCTCATGACTCGTGGCGGCTTTGATGGTGATGTCGGGATGGTCGCTCGTGCGCAGGGACTGTCTGTTCTGAGTTATTTCTCTCTGGAGAGCGGGTTTCTCAGTGGGCGGTATCGGCAGCGTCAGGATCTCAGCGGATCAACCAGGTCAACCCGTGCGGGAATGCACCTGAACCGCCGGGGGCTTCGTGTGCTTCGAGTGCTTGACCGTGTCGCGGATGAGCACGGTGTTGCCCCGGCGACCGCCGCTCTGTCGTGGGTACTCTCACACGCCGGCGTCACCGCGGCCATTGTTGGCGCGTCGTCGATCCGGCAGCTTGACGAGGCTCTCGCTGCAGCACGGCTTGAGCTTTCTCCGCGTGGCATCGCCGCTCTCGATGACGTCAGCGCCGGATCGTCCGGGCGCCGTCGTCTGGCCTAAGCTGGATACGTGACTGGCGCTGTAGCTCTCCCCCTGAACGAGCAATCCCTCCGTTTTGAGGCCTCGGGTGGGGCAACGGTTGAGCGATCTGTCCTCGATAACGGCCTGAGGATTCTGACGGAGCAGGTCCCCGGCGCTCGGAGTGTGACGCTGGGTTTTTGGGTTCCTGTCGGGTCACGTGACGAACGATTTGACCCGGAAACGGGGGCAACAGCCGGTTCAACCCACTTCCTTGAGCACCTTCTCTTTAAGGGCACAACCCACCGCAGCGCACTGGATATCGCTATCGCGTTTGACTCCGTAGGCGGTGAGCACAACGCGGTCACGGCGAAGGAGTACACCTGCTACTACGCCAAGGTCCGTGACCTTGACATGCCGATGGCCGTTGAGGTGATGGTCGATATGCTGGCCAACTCGGTGATCGAGGCCGTCGAGTTCGAAACTGAGCGCGGTGTGATCCTTGATGAGCTCTCCATGGGGGAGGACGATCCGCACACGGCGTGCGCCGAGTCGCTGTTTGAACGCATCTTCCAGGGAAGCCCGCTGGCCAGGCCGATCGGCGGAACAAGCGACGATATTCGCTCGGCGCAGCGCGACGCGGTCTGGGAGCACTATCAGCGTGAGTACTCACCGCGTCAGCTGGTTGTGACGGCGGCCGGTGGTGTCAACCACGCACAGTTGCGTGACCTGGTGGAACGTGCCGTTGCGGCCACGCCGTGGGGGAGTGCTCCCGATTCGGCTCCGGTTGAGCGCAGGCACGACACGCAGCCCGTTGTTCCTGTTGTGCACGGTGGGGGTGTTGCGCTTACCGAGCGGCCAATTGAGCAGTGCACACTTATGCTCGGGCTTCCCGGCTTGGCCCTTCCCGACACGCGCCGCGCGACGCTGTCGATCATGAATTCAATTCTGGGTGGCGGAATGTCGTCTCGGCTGTTCCAGGAGGTGCGCGAGCGCCGTGGATTGGCGTACTCGGTGTACTCATCCGCGCCCAGCTACTCCGACGCGGGTGCTTTTGTTCTTGCTGCCTCCTGCAACCCCGCCAACGCGCCAGAGGTTGCCGAGCGGCTCTGGGAGCAGTTTGTTTTGCTTGCGGAGCGTGGCGTTGACGAGCAGGAGATCGCGCGGGCATTTGGGCAGCTGTCCGGCGGGGCCGCACTGGCCTTGGAGGACTCTGACACGCGTATGACGCGCTTGGGTCGAGCAGAGCTGATGACGGGTGAGTTTGTTGATCTTGATGCAAACCTCAATCGACTTGCCCGGGTTGACCGTGCTCAGCTTTCCGATTTGGCGAGAGAGATTGCCTCGGGGACCCCGGTGCTGAGCGTGGTTGGGGCCCTGGACGAGTCCGCGTTTGCCGGTCGCTGGGATGGTTCGTCGATGATGGGCGTGGGAAGCTGAATGGATATGAGTCACTACATTTACCTGGTTCGCCACGGCGAGCAGCAGGACGCGGAACACGGGCTGGCTGAGGGTCCGCTGTCGGCGAGGGGACGACGCCAGGCCGCGTTGCTTGCTGATCGCTTGGGCGGCGTGCCCATGGATGTGGCCCACTATTCACCTCTTCAACCGGCGGCGGAAACAGCTGAGGTTTTTCAGTCGCGGCTTCCGGCCCTTCCGCTTGAGTCGTCCTCTCTGCTGTTTGACGCGATTCCGTCCGGCCCCAGTGAGGGGATGCCCGCGGCGTACGAGTCCTTTTTTGGTTCGGTGACCGACGCTGAGATCGAGGCGGGGTCAGCGCAGATGGCTGATGCCGTTGCCGAGTACCTGGCTCCACGACGCGGGGAGCGGCACGAGCTTTTGATCACCCACAATTCGGTGGTGAACTGGCTGGTCAGGGAAGCGCTCGGTGCCCCGGACTGGCGCTGGATGTCTCTGAATCAGGCCCACTGTGCGCTGACAGTGATTGCTCAGCGCCCCGGTCGGCCCTGGACGCTTCTGAGCTACAACGATCTTGGTCACATTCCCGTTGAGGACCGAACCGGCCTTGGTGGCGCGCTGGCGCTCTGAGCCGGGTAGTGATCTGGGCGGTGCTGTGGGTGACCTCAGGCGCTGAGTGCTGACAGAAACCGGTAGCGTTGCTCCCATGAGCACACGAGTTGCCGTCGTCGGCGCCACCGGAAAACTGGGTCACCTGTTCACAGAGATCGTGTCGGAGAGTGACAGCT
>JBQELM010000025.1:5638-12957 GCA_052103915.1 Mycetocola sp.
CTCCACGCCGCGCTGAATTCGCGGAGTGCATTGAGTGAGATGGATGGTGCCGACATCGTTGTGGACGTCACCAATCCCACGGTGAGCCCCGCGGTTGTTGAGCACGCCATCAACACGGGGGCTCGTGTGCTGGTTGGGACGTCGGGGTGGAGCGCTGATCGGATTCAGGCCATCACTGCATCAGTTGATCAGGCGGGGACTGCTGTGCTGATCGTGCCGAACTTCTCTCTTGGCTCCGTCCTGGCTTCCACCCTCGCCAGTCTGGCCGCGTCGCACTTTGACTCCATCGAAATCATTGAGCGGCATCGGCAGAGCAAGGTGGACTCTCCCAGCGGAACCGCCGTGAGGACGGCGGAGATGATGGCTGAGGCGCGGCGCGGGCTGGCTCCCGTGTCCGCTCCCCACGCGGACCAGCGGGCCAGAGGCGAGCAGGTTGGCGGGATTCAGATCCATAGTCTTCGGATGGACGGTGTTGTTGCCCAGCAGGAGGTCATTTTCGGCGGTCAGGGTGAGCAGGTTCGGATTAGTCACGACACCGTCAGCAATGATGCGTACCGCGGTGGTGTGCACCGTGCGCTTGCGGCCCTCCCTGAACTGAGCGGCGTTCATGTTGGCCTTGATTCCCTGCTTGGCCTTGACCGGCTTCGGCTTGCACTCGTGGACAACAACTGATGCGTTCCAAGATCGCGGCGGCGATTCTTGCCGTTCTTCTTGTGGTGTATTTGGTAATCGCGGGCCAGCGCGCGGTCATGATGATGGCGCTCGGCGAACCGGCGGCGGTCGTGATGGGGGTCGCCCTTCTTGTGCTTCCCGTTGTGGGTGTGTGGGCGCTGTACCGAGAGTGGCGTTTTGGGGCGCAGGCGGAGCGCCTGGGGGCGCAGCTGGAGGCGGAGGGTGCTCTTCCGGCTGAGGAGGTCCCGCTCAGGCCAAGCGGTCGTGTGGAGCGGGATGCCGCAGACGATCTATTTCCGCGCTACCGGGCCGCCGTTGATGGGCCGGACGCGGATTGGCGTGACTGGTTCAGGCTTGGTCTGGTTTATGACGCTGCTGGGGACAGGAAACGGGCCCGCGCGGCGATTCGGCGCGCTATTGCTGACAAGCAGGCCACCGACGCGCGGGGAAACACCTCGGCTCCTTAGCTCCGGGGCGGAACAACCCGGTTGATGGCCTCAGCGGCGGTTGGTGTGCTGAAGGTGAAGCCGGTGGCGCTGAGAACGGTTGGCTCGATCCGCTGATCACCAAGGAGGAGATCATCGGCGGCCTCTCCCAGAGCGGCGCGCAGTGCAAAGCGTGGGGCGCGCAGCAGGTACGGCCTATTCAGACGCCTGGCCAGGTGGAACATGATGTCGTCGGCGCGCGCGGCGGTGGGGCCTGTGATGTTCATGGGGCCCTCAACGCCATCCGTCGTGAGTGCGTGGACAAGAGCATTGACCTCGTCATCAAATCCCACCCAGGGCCAGATCTGTGTGCCGGGCCCAAGCGGGCCGGCAACGCCAAGGCGAGTGAGGGCAATGAGCGGCTTGAGCACCGCTTCGGGGTGGATGACAACGCCCGTCCTGGCGATGACTGTCCGGGTGGATGATGGTGCACGTAGCGCCTGGGTCTCCCACTCTCCGCACACGTCGGCGAGGAACCCCGTGCCGCGGGCCGAGCTCTCGGTGAGGCGTTCGCCTGGGCGACTTCCGTAGTAGCCGGAGGCGGAGGCGGAGACAAAAACTGCTGGTGGCTGTGCGCTGGCGATCATGGCCGCGACGAGCGTTCTGGTCGAGTCAATTCGAGAATCACGAATTCTCTGACGGCGGCTGGGGGTCCAGGGAATCTGAGATATGGATGACCCGGACAGGTTGACAACCGCGTCCACGCCGTCGAGGTGGGCGGGATCGAGGATCCCCTCAGCCGGGTCCCAATGCGGCCCGTTGCCGTTCCTGTCCCGGGTGAGGGCCGTAACAGTGTGACCGTTCTGGCGAAGGGTGGTGCTGAGCGCTGTACCGATGAGGCCGGATCCGCCGGCAATGAGGACCCGCATGATCAGGCGAGTGACGCTTCAAGAGTGATGGTCACGCCAGCTAGCGCCACGGAGACGGGGCAGTTTGCCTTTGCATCCTCCGCCAACTGCTGGAAGGTCTCGGCATCAAGGCCAGGGACCGCTGCGCTGACAAGGAGGTGGCTTCCGGTGATTCCCGTTCCCGGTTTAAACGTCACCGCTGCGGTGGCCTGGATACGCTCAGGCGGGGTCCCGTTCTGAGCGAGGATGTTCGAAAAAGCCATGCAGAAGCAGGACGCGTGAGCTGCGCCGATCAGTTCCTCCGGTGTTGTCACCCCGGCGTCGCCTTCCGCGCGTGCTCGCCACGACACGGGACGGTGTTCCTGCGGCGCGCTGGCCAGGGTGACTGTTCCATTGCCCGATTCCAGTGGTCCGTTCCACAGTGCTGTCGCTTCGCTCGTAACCGACATGGTGACCTCCGTCAACGTTGAATGGCGTGTGCTGTCCGCACGCTCTCAGCCTATGCGTTGGCTTCGCCATCAGCGAGGCGTGGCTTCGGCTAGCCGTGCCCGTGTTTTGCCTTGGTTCCTCGGCTGACCAGAGCGTAGGCTCTGGCTCGTGGATAGTTCAGTGAGTACCCCGTATGAGGATCTGCTTCGTCGCGTTCTTGAAACCGGCACAGCCAAGTCGGACCGGACAGGGACAGGGACAACAAGTCTTTTTGGTGCCCAGCTCCGTTTTGATCTGTCCGAGGGGTTTCCGCTGATCACCACGAAGCGGGTTCACCTGAAGTCGATTGTGTATGAACTGCTCTGGTTCCTTCGTGGTGAGTCGAACATCGACTGGCTGACCGAGAACGGTGTGACCATCTGGGACGAGTGGGCCGATGACGACGGTGAGCTCGGACCGGTTTACGGGGTTCAGTGGCGGTCCTGGCCAACGCCACGTGGCGAGCACATCGACCAGATCACCCAGATCATGGACACGCTCCGTACCGACCCTGACTCGCGACGAATGATCGTTTCTGCGTGGAACGTCGCGGATATTCCGTCGATGGCGCTGGCACCGTGCCACGCGATGTTCCAGTTTTATGTTGCGGACGGCAAGCTCTCCTGCCAGCTCTATCAGCGCAGCGCAGATATGTTCCTTGGTGTCCCGTTCAACATCGCCAGCTACGCGTTGCTGACCCACATGGTTGCCGCCCAGGTTGGCCTTGACGTTGGTGACTTCATCTGGACCGGCGGTGATTGCCACATTTATGACAACCACCGTGAGCAGGTTGAGCGGCAGCTGGCTCGTGACGCCTTCCCGCCACCAACGCTTGAGCTGGCACCGCGCTCGAGCCTTGACGACTATCGCTTTGAGGACATCACGATCCATAACTACCAGCACCATCCCGGGATCGCTGCGCCGGTCGCCGTATGAGCGGAGCGGTGAGTGGTTCGGCCGAGACGACTCCACGACTTGGATTGGTGTGGGCTCAGGCTGAGGGGCGTGTCATCGGAGCGCAGGGTGGGATGCCGTGGCACATTCCCGAGGACCTCGCCCATTTTCGCGAGGTGACCAGAGGCTCGCAGGTCGTCATGGGGCGAGTGACGTGGGACTCGCTTCCCGAACGTTTCCGGCCTCTTCCCGGCCGACACAATACGGTTGTCACGAGGCAAGAGGACTGGGCTGCGGATGGTGCCGAGCGCGCTGCGAGTCTTGACGATGCACTGAGCCGGGCTCAGAGCGATACCGTGTGGGTCATTGGCGGTGGCCAGCTGTACCGCGAGGCGATTGTGTTGGCGGACGTTCTTGAGGTCACGCAGATTCGGCTTGCGGTTGATGGAGACACAACGGCGCCTGAGATCGACGAGGCACAGTGGCGGGTGAGTGCCGGACCGTGGCATCGGTCAACAAGCGGTCATGAGATTCGCTTTGTCCGTTATGAGCGCTGAACGGTCGCCGAGGCGCGGATCAAGACGGTAGCCTAGGGGAGTGCCCCAGCTAGAGAATCCTTTTGGTCAGGTCCTTGTCGCCCTCGTTACGCCGTTCACGGCGGACGGAGAGGTGTCGTGGCCTGACGTTGAGCGCCACATTGATCGTGTCATCACGGACGGTGCCGACGGCATCGTTGTAACAGGGACAACCGGTGAGACCTCAACCCTGACGGACGCAGAGAAGCTGCGCCTTGTTGAGGTGGCCAAGTCGGTTTCTGCTGGCAGGGCAAAGATCATCACCGGTGGTGGCTCCAACGAGACCGCTCACGCGATCGAGCTGTACAAGGCGAGCGAAAAGGCCGGAGCGGACGGCGTCATGATCGTGACCCCGTACTACAACAAGCCAACCCAGGCCGGGATTCTCACCCACTTCCGGATGATCGCGGACGCGACGGATCTGCCTGTCATTCTCTATGACATTCCCGGTCGCACCGGTGTTCCGATTGCTTTTGACACCCTTCTTCGTGCGGCAAAGCACCCCAATATCCTCGGCGTCAAAGACGCTAAGGGCGACTTCAGCGAGGTCAGCCGTGTGCTGAACCAGACGGAGTTGCTCTACTTCTCCGGCGATGACAGCAACGCGCTGCCGCACCTCTCGATTGGTGCAACCGGTTTGATCGGCGTGACGGCCAACGTCGTCTCTGCCCCCTACCGCGAGATGGTTGACGCCGTCAATCGCGGTGACCTTCCCACAGCAACGGCCGCGCACCAGCGCCTGGAGCCGCTCGTTCGTTCGCTCATGACGCACGTTCCGGGGACGGTCGCAACCAAGTACATCCTGCATGGCCTTGGCCACATCTCGAGCCCGCGAGTTCGGCTGCCCCTGGTGGGCCCGGAGGAGAGCGAAGCCGCCCAGATCGAGAACGATCTGGCGCTTGTTGGCGAGATCGAGGGCCTGGATCTGAGCCGTTTCCGGCCAGACCGCAACGCTGCTGCAGGTGGAGCACTTCCCAAGGTGCATGGCACCACTCGCTAGTTCAGTTCAAGGAGGGGCGCATGCCCAATCCCGTCTATGATCCGCCCGCACTCGAGAAGGGCACGCTGAGGATTATTCCTCTTGGCGGCCTCGGTGAGGTCGGTCGGAACATGACAACGTTCGAGATCGACGGCAAGATTCTCATCGTCGACTGTGGCGTTCTTTTCCCCGAAGAGCACCAGCCAGGCGTTGATCTGATCCTTCCGGACTTTGGCCCGATCAAGGATCGGCTTGACGACGTTGTTGGTGTTGTCCTGACCCACGGTCACGAGGATCACATCGGAGCGGTTCCCTACCTGCTTCGTCTGCGTCAGGACATCCCGCTGATCGGTTCGGGTCTCACCCTTGCCCTCATTGAGGCCAAGCTCAAGGAACACAAGATCAAGCCGCACACCCTCACCGTCAAGGAGGGGGAGTTTGAACAGCTCGGCCCCTTCGACCTTGAGTTTGTCGCGGTTAACCACTCGATCCCTGACGCGCTTGCCGTGTCGATCGTGACGGACGCCGGAAGCGTGCTTGTCACGGGTGACTTCAAGATGGATCAGCTTCCGCTTGACGGACGGCTGACGGATCTGCGTGCCTTTGCCCGGTTGGGCGAGGAGGGCGTTGACCTGTTCCTTCCTGACTCCACCAACGCTGACGTTCCCGGTTTCACGCCGCACGAAAACACCATCGGACCGGTGCTCGACCAGGTGATTGCCAAGGCAACCCGGCGCGTGATTGTGGCCAGCTTCTCCAGCCATGTTCACCGTGTTCAGCAGGTTCTTGATGCGGCAGCAGCACACGGTCGTCGTGTGGCGTTGCTGGGGCGTTCGATGGTCAGGAACATGGGTATCGCTGCCGATCTTGGCTATTTGCGTGTTCCCGACAACGTCCTGATTGACTACAAGAAGGCCAAGGACATCCCTGACGACAAGATCGTCTACATGTCAACGGGGTCCCAGGGGGAGCCCATGGCGGTGCTCAGCCGCATGGTCAACCTTGAGCACGCCATTGAGCCGGGCGAGGGCGACACCGTCATCCTCGCTTCCAGCCTCATTCCGGGTAACGAGAACGCTGTGTACCGGATCATCGACGGTCTGACCAAGCTCGGTGCAACTGTTGTGCACAAGGCCAACGCTCGTGTGCATGTGTCCGGGCACGCGGCAGCGGGGGAGCTGCTGTACTGCTACAACATCATCAAGCCACGCAACGTGATGCCGGTTCACGGTGAGTACCGCCACCTGGTGGCCAACCAGAAGCTCGCCATCGAGTCTGGCGTGCCCGAGGCGAACACCTTCGTCGTTGAGGACGGCACCGTCGTTGACATGCGTGATGGTGATGCCGAGGTTGTTGGTCAGATGGAGATCGGGTTTGTGTACGTTGACGGGTCAACCGTCGGCGAGATCACCGATGCTGATCTGAAGGACCGGCGCATTCTGAGCGAAGAGGGCTTCATCTCGATCATTGTGGTTGTTGAAGCTCAGACCGGCCGGATGGTTGTGGAGCCGGAAATTCGTGCGCGCGGTTTTGCCGAGGACGATGCGGTCTTTGACGCCATCAAGCCAAAGATCGTTAAGGCGCTTCAGGAGGCAGTGAGCAACGGGGTCCGTGACCCGCACGCGCTCACCCAGGTCGTTCGGCGCACCGTTGGGCGTTGGGTGAACACGTCCTACCGTCGTCGGCCGATGATCGTTCCACTGGTGATTGAGGCGTAAGACCACGACGCACTCATCACTGACACAACAACCCCGGCCTGTGCGCCGGGGTTGTTGTGTTTTGGGCGCTGCCCCTGGCGTGTAAGACCCATGGGGGGTACCCTGTCAGGTGAATGGTTACGATTCGTTTTTTCCGCGTCAGCGGATCGGATCGGCGGTTCACCGATAATGGTCATCATCTGCCTCGTGCGCTGACGTGTGTTCTCCGTTACGCACCTCCGGCAGGCCCCCGATGGTCACCGAGCTCCCTGAACAGGGAGCTCACTGTGGTGCGCGCGGCCGACTCATCTGCACTGACCGGAAGCACCTACAGAGGGAGGTCCCTCTGATGGGACATGATCACTCGCACGTTCCCGACACCCACCTGGCCGGCAATCGTCGACGGCTTATTGCAGCGATCGCTGTTATCGGCACGGGGGTTGTCCTCCAGATGACCGGCGCCATTGTGTCCGGTTCGCTTGCGCTGCTTGCTGATTCGGTTCACATGCTGTCCGACCTGGCCGGTCTGACGATTGCTCTTGTTGCCGTCGTTATTGCCGCTCAGCCGCCCACGGCTACACAAACCTTCGGGCGACGCCGGGTTGAGGTGTTTGCGGCTCTGGCCAACGCGCTACTGCTCGGAACGGTCTCGATCATTGTCGCTATCGAGGCCATCGGGCGATTGGTGAGCGCGGAGGAGC
>JBQELM010000026.1:0-12536 GCA_052103915.1 Mycetocola sp.
AGAAGGCCGGTCTCAAGAAGGCCCGCAAGGCGTCGCAGTTCTCGAAGCGCTGATCCGGGGTATCACCCTATGGGTCGCCTGTTTGGTACCGACGGCGTTCGCGGACTTGCGAACGGCGTACTGACGGCAGACCTCGCTCTCGGCCTCGCTCAAGCCACCGCAGTGGTGCTTGGGCGAGGCCGTAGTGCTGAGGACCGCCGTGCGCGCGGGGTTCGCCCCGTCGCCGTTCTTGCGCGGGACCCCCGGGTCTCTGGCGAGTTCCTCGGCGCGGCTGTTGCCGCCGGTCTTGCCTCGAGCGGTGTTGATGTCCTCGACGCCGGTGTGATTCCCACCCCGGCCGCCGCGTTCCTTGTGGCAGACATCAAGGCCGACTTTGGTGTGATGATCTCTGCATCACACAATCCCGCCGCTGACAACGGCATCAAGATTTTTGCCGCCGGTGGGCGCAAGCTCCCCGACGTTGTGGAGGAGCGCATCGAGGCGTTCCTCGGCGCAGAGCACCTCATGCCAACCGGGGCGGATGTTGGCCGGATTCGTCGGTTCTCCGACGCTGAGGACCGTTACGTTCTTCACCTGCTCAAGAGCCTGCCCTACCGTGACCTGAGCGGACTGCACGTTGTGCTCGACTGCGCCAACGGTGCCGCCTCGGGGCTGGCTCCCGACGCGTTCCGTGACGCCGGTGCAACGGTCACCGTCATCGGCAACGAGCCGGACGGGCTCAACATCAATGACGGTGTTGGTTCCACTTACCTTGGCCCGCTGCAGAAGAAGGTTGTGGAGCTGGGGGCTGACATCGGTATCGCCCACGACGGTGACGCCGACCGGTGCCTGGCCGTTGATGCGAATGGTGCCGTCGTTGATGGTGACCAGATCATGGCAATCCTCGCGGTGGCCATGAAGGAGCGCGGTCAGCTGGCGAACAATACGCTGGTGGCCACGGTGATGAGCAACCTGGGTCTCAAGCTGGCCATGGCTGAGCACGGCATCACGCTGGAGCAGACCGCCGTCGGCGACCGCTACGTTCTTGAGGGCATGGCACAGGGGCAGCACTCACTGGGTGGTGAGCAGTCCGGTCACGTCATCATGAGCGACTACGCCACCACCGGTGACGGCCCGCTGACCGGTCTCCACCTGGTTGCCGAGATGGCGCGCACCGGTCAGACGCTGGCACAGCTGGCGTCGGTGATGACCGTGTACCCGCAGTGCCTGGTTAATGTGCGCGGTGTGGATCGTGACCTGCTTGAGGGTGACGAGGTCATTGCGGCAACCGTTGCAGCTGTGGAGTCCGAGCTGGGCGAGGAGGGCCGTGTACTGCTCCGCCCGAGTGGAACCGAGCCGTTGGTGCGGGTCATGGTTGAGGCGGCAACGCAGGAGACAGCCGAGTCGCACGCTGAGGCACTGGCCGCCGTGGTCAGGGAGCGTCTGACGGTCGGCTAGCGTCGACCTCGCCAAACGCCGAGTGTTCCTGAGGGCCCATCCGTTGATTCGGGTGGGCCCTCAGTGGTGCCGTGGCGCTAGTCGCGGGGGAGCGCGCCGATCGGGACAACCAGAGGGGTGCCTGACACCGGGTCGGTGATGATGGTGCAGTCGAGGCCAAACACCTCACGGACAAGGTCAACGGTGACGATGTCCTTCGGTGCTCCCTCCGCAACAACGCGGCCGTCCTTCATCGCGATGATGTGGGTGGCGTAGCGGGCGGCGTGATTGAGATCGTGCAGCACAGCGACCAGGGTCCTGCCCTCGGCGTGCAGCCGGCGGAACAGGTCAAGCAGCTCAATTTGGTGGGCAATATCAAGGAACGTTGTTGGTTCATCAAGCAGCAGGATGGGGGTCTCCTGCGCGAGCGCCATGGCCACCCAGACCCGTTGCCGCTGGCCGCCGGAGAGCTCGTCAACCAGCTGGGCCGAGAGCGGTGTCGTGTGCGTGGCGGCCAGCGCCGATGCGACTGCTGCTGCGTCCTGGGCCGACCACTGTTTGATGAGTTTCTGGTGCGGGTAGCGCCCGCGTGAGACCAGCTCAGCAACACTGATGCCGTCGGGCGCGAGGGAGGTCTGCGGGAGCAAACCGATCTGCCGGGCCAGCTGCTTGGCAGGCAGCGTGCTGATGGACCGGCCGTCAAGGACAACCTGCCCAGAGCTGGGTTTCAGGAGCCTCGCCAGGCCGCGCAACAGTGTCGATTTGCCACACGCGTTGGGGCCAACGATGACGGTGAACGAGCGGTCCGGAATGTGCACGTCCAACTGCTCGGCTATCACCCGACGGTCGTAGCCGATGGTGATGCCGTCGGCGTGCAATCGGGAGGTGGGGGCAGGCGTGGGCTCGGTCATGAGGAGGGGACTTTCTTGGTGGTCACTATCGGCGCCTGGTCTCCCTGACCAGCAACCACACAAAGTAGATGCCGCCAACGGAGACCGTCACGATTCCGACGGGAAGCTGAACGGGTGCAAAGAGACGCTGGGCAAGGAAGTCGCTCAGCACGAGGACAAGCGCGCCGGTCACACCGGAGGCAAGCAAGCCAACCCCTGTGCTCCGGGTCAGGCGGCGGGCAATTTGTGGTGCGACAAGAGCAACAAATGCGATCGGTCCGGCCGTTGCGGTGACGAGGGCGACCAGCGCAACACCCACAACAACGGCGACAAGTCTGACCGCGGTTGGCCGGGCACCCAGCGATCCCGCCGCGTCGTCCCCGACCTCAACAACGGAGAGGGTGGGGGAGAGCGCGAGGGCAATCGGGGTGAGGATGGCGCAGAGGAGGGCGACGGGGCCAAGGATGTCCAGGGTCATGCCGTTGAGCGACCCGTTGCCCCAGACCGCTGCGGTGAGTTGCTGCTCCGGCGAGGCCTTCAGCATCAGGAAGGTGTTGACCGAGGCCAGGAGCGCTGAGACCCCGATGCCCACAATGATGAGTCTGAAACCCTGTACTCCCCGTCGGTAGGCGAGGACAAAAACGACCAGGGCCGTGACGATGCCGCCCACGAGCGCACCGGCGGCGACGGCGTAGTAGCCTCCGCCGGTCACCAGGAGCACAGTGAGCGCTCCGGTGTAGGAGCCGGAGGAGAAGCCGATGATGTCGGGGGACCCGAGCGGGTTGCGTGTGATGGACTGGAAGATGGCTCCGGCGAATCCGAGCGCGATCCCGCAGATGGCCGCCAGCAGTGCGCGGGGCATGCGCCACTCGCGAACCACAAGAACAACGCTGTCGTCCGCTGTTCCGCTGAGCCCGCCAAGTACCTCACCGAGCGACAGGGTGTAGGTCCCCGTTGCGATGGACAGCAGGACACCGGCGATGGTCAGCGCTGTGAGGACCAGTCCAACACCGAGCGCTCTGCGGGAGAGCAGCCACGACGACCAGCGGTTCTGAACGATGAGGGTGCGGTGACCAAAGTCGATTGCGGGTGCGGGTGCGGGTGTGTCCCGGCGTTCCCTGTGCGCTCTGCGCTCCCCGTGGTCACCGGCTTGATCCACCGGGGCGGTCACAGTGTGCTCATTGTGCGTCGGCGGGCGAGGAGAACAAGCACGGGCGCTCCAATAAATGCGGTGACAATGCCGACTTCCAGCTCCTGGGGTGCAAGGAGGATGCGTCCGATCACGTCCGAGGTCAGCAGAAGCAGGGCTGCCCCCAAGGCTGAAAATGGAATGATCCAGCGTTGATCAGGACCGGTGAACCAGCGCACAACGTGGGGAACCATGAGCCCAACAAAGCCGATGGGACCTGCCGCCGCCGTGGCAGCTCCGGCAAGCAGGGTGACAGCAACGATGACCACAACCCTGGTGCGCATCACGTGTGCGCCGAGCGACCTGGCCAGGTCATCGCCCAGAGAGATAGTGTTCAGAGCTCCGCCGGAGGCCAGCGCGAGCAGCACGCCGATGCCAACCGGGATCATGACAACGCTGACAACATCCCAGCCGCGCCCGGCAAGCGATCCGGCGCTCCAGCGCAACATGTCACTGAACGAGTCGGGGTGGAGCATGGTGATCGCCGAGGAAAAACCGCCAAGCAGGGCACCGATAGCGACACCAACCAGGGTGAGCCTGATCGGCGTTGCACCGATCGAACCGACTGACCCCAGGGCGTAGACGAGCACGGTTACGATGATGGCCCCGCCAAAGGCGAACCACATGTACTGCGAGATCGCTGTCACACCGAGCAGGCCGATAGCGATGACAACAGCGACGCTGGCGCCCGCGCCCACACCAAGGATTCCGGTGTCGGCCAGGGGGTTCCGAGTGAGAGCCTGGATGAGAGCGCCGGCGATGCCCAGCGCGCCGCCGACCAGGAGCGCGAGGGCGGCGCGCGGCATCCTCAGGCTGTGCACAATGAACGAGGTTTCGCTGTCGTCCGGTGTCCAGAGCACTGTCCAGACCTCGGTGAACGGGATTGTCCGTGCTCCCACCCAGAGACTGAGCAGGAAAAACACACCAAGCAGCACGGCCGCTCCACCCAGAAAAACCGCACGGGTCAGTCGTGTGCGCGCGGGGAGCGTTGGGGTCGAGCCGGAGGCGCTGTCTGTTGTGCCGGTGCCGGTGCCGGTGCCGGTGCCGCTGCTAGTGCCGGTGCTGCCGCGGGTGTCGACGGTTGTGCCGGTGTGTGCGCTGGCTGCCGCGGCGGCGGTGGCACCATCAGCGCTCATAGTCCAAGCTCACTGAGGTGGGCGTCGTAGCGGTCCCGGCGTAGCTCCTCGTCGGTTGTTGACTCCCAGGTCGCCTGGAGCTTGGCCAGCGTGGTGGCATCCAGCGCAGCATAGCTGGTGAGCCACTCCTCCGCGTTGTCTCGCCAGTATCCGATGACCTTGTAGCGCGACGCATCGTGACCGCGCTCGTGGCGGAGGTGTGCGCGTGCCTCTCGGAGGGCTGCGGCCTCGCCTGCCACCCAGACATAGGATTCGGGACCAATGGGGAGTGCACGCAGCGCCTCGGTGATCGCGCTCGGCGCGACCCCGTTACCTCTCCCCACAATCCACCGCACCTGAAGTGCACCATCACCGAACGGAATCCGGTGTGACTCCTCGGCAATCTCAACCGCCGCGATTGCCTTCACCCCGGGAGCCAGTTGCTCGGCGAGCCGAGCCAGGGCAGGGAGACCCGTGGCATCGGTGACAAAAAACTGTTCCGTTGCGTCCGCGGGTGGCTCGTACAGTCCGCGTGGATTGCCAAAAGCCACGCGGTCACCGGCTTGGGCCGACGCGGCCCAGGTTCCCGCGCGGCCGTGACCGTGGACAACCAGATCAATATCGATCTCACCTGTTGCCGCGTTGTGCCGCCGAATCGTGTACGGCTCCACGTGGCCGGAGTTGTCCTCCGGGTACTGCCAGGTGCCCTCAGCGGTGAGGACGGGCAGATGAAGCTCGCCGGTGTCGGAGGGAAAATGCACTCTGACGTACTCGTCCCCGACCCCTGTGGTGTGGAAGTTGGCGAGTCCGGGGCCACCAAAGGTGACACGAACCATCCCCGGGGTCAGCCGGGTGGTCCGTGTCACCTCCGCAACGTGCAGATCGTTCATTAGCCCTGCGCGTCGACCTTCTCCTGGAGCTGGCCGAGCATGGTGTCCAGGTCGTCGAGGTTTTCCAGCGCCCAGCCGAAGGAACCGGTGGGGCTCAGCGGGATGTAGTCAACAACGAGGCCATTTTTTACGGCGGGGAGGTTCTGCCAGATGGTGCTGTTGTCGAGGGTCTTCTGGACGCTGTCGTCATTGGCCGGGTTACTGAGAATGACGTCGGCGTTGGAGAGCCGGTCAAGGCTTTCGTAGGAGAACCAGTTGGGGAAGTCGGCCTCGTTGATCTCGTCGTCCTCCTGCTCGCGGAACGTCGCGCCCAGGTCACGCAGGATCGGGGTCGCGAAGTGGGTGTCAGCGTAGGTGCCCCACTCGTCGGCAAGCGGCACAAAAACAGTCATCGAGTAGTTGTCCAGAATGTCCGCGTACTCGGCCTTGATCTGGTCGCGGCGGGTGTTGTACTCATCGATCAGGGGCTGGACCTCGTCCTCCTTGTCCAGGATCTCGGCCAGGGCTGTGGCGCGGGTCCGCCAGCTTTCGCCGTCGCGGGCCTCAAAGGTCAGGATGGGGGCAACCTTCTCCAGCTCGGGTCGCAGCGGGTCATCGAGGGGCAGGAAATCGCTGGTGGCGACGATGAGGTCGGGCTGTGCCTCGGCGACGGCTTCAAGGTTGAGTTCGTAGTACTCGCCGATGGACGTCGCACCGCTGTCAGCGATGGCGGTCTTGTACTGCTCGGGGATGGCTGTCCCCTCCGTGAAGTAGCTGTTCACCACACCGACCGGGTACACGCCGATGTCGGCGAGAGCGGCGGGAGTGTAGAAGTCAACGGAGACGATCCGGTCGATGGTGTCTGGCAGTTCAACGGTGCCAAAATCACTCTCGTACGTCCGGGGACCCGCGCTGGTTTCCTCGGTCTCGGTGGCGGACGTACCGCCGCAGGCGGCGAGGGCCAGGATGGCGGCCGAGGCGGTGACGACGGTGGCGAACCGGCGAAGGCCGGCAAACGGGCGTGCGGAAAGAGGGGTGGGCATGGGGCTCCAGTGGGTGCGGGAAACGCTGGCGTCAACGACCGCACAGCAGTGGCAAGGATTGCCTCACCTAAGCTAACGGATGCGTCGTGCTCAAATGGGTACACCCTGTGCTGGTTTTGGTACCACCGTTTGCTCATTCTCGCTGAGGTGCGACCGCGGATGGTTCAGGTACTCGGCCGGGGTTTGACCCGTCAGCGCGCGGAAGTGGTTGATGAACGTTGACGGGTTCCTGTAGCCGACAGAGCGGGACACCGACACAATGGATCGGCCAAGCGTGAGCTCACGGATCGAGAGCTGAAGTCGCGCAAGGATGCGCCACTGCGTGACAGTGATCCCCGTTTCGGCCTCAAATTGCCTGGCCAGGGTGCGCGGATGCATGCCGCACTCGTAGGCCCAATCGGATGTGGCTCTGGAGTCGGCCGGGTCGTTGAGAATGGCGCTGGCCACCAGATGCAGGTGCGGGCTGTGCGGCATCGTCAGATCAAAAGATTCCTGCGGCGCGGGAACAAGGAGGTCAAGGATGACCCGTTGCAGCCGGTGTCTGGCCGCATCATCAAAGTCACGCTGCAGATTGTGGGTGAGCAGGACGCGCAGGGGCTCCGTCATGGCAACTCCGGTCACCACAGGGGGCATGGCTGCCACGTTGGCTGCCGCGTCGGCAAAGTAGGTGGCGCGGACCCGGGCGCCCCGGTCCGCTGAGGCGGTGGGGGGGGTGGCGGCTGGGACCCAGACCGCGAGTGACGGGGGAACGGCCCACACGCGGCCGCCGGCTTCCATGCGTGCCATCCCACCGTCCGACCAGAGCAGCTCGTGCTCCGGGTGGCTGTGCTCTGGCCAGCGCACGGCCTCGGTGACGGTGTATTCAAGCGTGGTCAGAAGGTAGCCGGCGGGGATGCGCGAGACCATGGCCTCCTGCATAAATTCTGACGGCACGGTTACCTCTGTGTCGTGGCCAGCGGGGCCACGGTTGTCCTGCGGGTGATGGGGGCCGATTGTGGTGCGTGCCCGCCCTCAGGATACCCGGTCGCTGTGCTCGACCAGAGTCAGTATTCGACCGTCGGCGAGGGTGATGAGCCGCTGTGCCGTGCCGATGATCAGCGGGTCGTGGGTGGTGTGCACGATGGTCACACCGGCCTGGGACAGTGTTGTGATGGCCTCCATGATCAGGTCCCTGGAGTGTGCATCAAGGGACGACGTTGGCTCGTCGAGCAGCAGAAGCGACGGCTGCTGGCAGAGGGCGCGGGCGACAAGGGCTCGCTGCCGCTGGCCACCGGAGAGGGAGTCGATGTCGCGGTTGGCCAGGTCGCTGATGTTGACCGCCGCGAGAGCGTCGGCAACGGCGTTGTGGTCGCTCCGGCAGGGTCGTCGCCAGGGGCCAAGCGTTGCCCAGCGTCCCATGCTGACCAGTCCGGTCACGGTGAGGGGCAGCCCTTTGGGCACGGTGCTGTGCTGCG
This sequence comes from Mycetocola sp., assembly GCA_052103915.1. GTDB lineage: Bacteria > Actinomycetota > Actinomycetes > Actinomycetales > Microbacteriaceae > Mycetocola_B. The sequence continues at coordinate 7,977 of JBQELM010000026.1, forward strand.
GAACAAGTGCCACCTGTGTGGCGGCGTGCAGCGCGGAGAGCCCGGTGATGCTGCCGCTGTGGACGGGGAGTGACCCTGCCAGCACGCTGAGCAGGGTCGACTTGCCCGCGCCGTTTCCTCCGGCGACAACCGTTGTGCTCCCGGGCGGAAGGGTGAGGGTGATGGCGCTGATGCCCGAGCCTCCCGGGTGGGTGGCGGTGACGTTGCGGAGCGTGACGGTGGGGGACATGCCGTCGAGTTTATACTGAGAATCATTATCATGTAGTGTGTGGGCGTGCTCGAAGACTTCCTCGCCCCGCTGCAGCTGGCATTCATGCAGCGCGCTCTGATCGGCGGCGTGATCGCCGCCCTCATCTGCGCGATCGCTGGCACCTGGGTGATCATTCGGGGACTGGCGTTCCTGGGTGAAGCCCTGTCGCACGGCATGCTGCCCGGCGTCGCCATCGCCGGACTGCTCGGCTGGCCAGCCATGGTGGGCGCGGGCGCAAGCGCCGTCGTGATGGGAGCAGGAATCAGTGCCCTGTCCCGGCGAGGGCGGCTCTCCAACGACACAGCCATCGGACTGCTGTTTGCCGCGATGCTGGCGCTTGGTGTGATCATCGTGTCGCACTCGCGGAGCTTCGCCACCGACCTCACCGCCATCCTGTTTGGTGACGTCCTGGCGGTTGGGGGGACAGACATCCTCGCGCTGGGTGCAGGCCTTGCCCTCACGGTGCTGATCGCCGCAGGCGGGCACCGGGCGTTCCTTGCGCTCAGCGTTGATGAGCGGGTGGCCGCCACCCTTGGCCTGGCTCCACGGCTGGCGGCGACGGGGCTCATCGCCCTGGTGGCAATCGCGGTGGTATCTGCCGCTCAGGCCGTCGGAACACTGCTTGTTGTTGCGCTGCTGCTTGGTCCCGCCGCGGCCGCCCGCTGCGGAGCACGGAGCGTCATCGGAATCATGTCTGGCGCGGCCGTCATCGGCTCAGCCTCCGTGCTGGTTGGACTGCTGATCTCGTGGCACGCGGCAACCGCCGCGGGCGCCTCCATCGCCATTGTTGCCGTGTGCTCGTACCCGATTGCGCTCCTGATCTCGCTCACGTCCACTCGCGTTCGATCCCGACGCACTCCCACCCCTGCGCCGTCGGTGCGCAGCCTCACCACAGAAGGGGTCATGTGAAGACCCGTCATACCCTGCCCGTCCTTGTTCTTGCTCTCACCCTCCCCGCGCTCACGGCCTGTGCTCCACAGGCGGAGTCGGCCTCAGACACCACAGCAGCGCCGGTCGAGTCGGCTCCGAGCGGAGGTGGTCACGGTTACGTGGCCGGCGCAGAGGAACTCAGCGAACCAGCCACCGGTCTGATCACACTCAGCGCGACCGGTCTGTCCCTGATGGACATCGCCACAGAAGAGACCACCGCCATCACGGTTGATGCGAGCACGCTCAGCGATGCGGTACTTGCCAGTGACGGCCGTTTTGTCCTTGTGGACGACGGCGACACCGTCACCATCGTTGACAGTGGTGTGTGGACGGTTGACCACGGCGACCACCAGCACTACTACCGTGCTCCGGCCGGCGCGGTCGGGACCGTCGACGGGGGAGACGCGACCATCGCCTCAAGCGAGAGCAGTGTTGTTGTGCGCTCCGCCGTCAGCGGGGACACCATCGTGCTGAACCGGGAGGCACTCGGTCAGGGCGCGGTCGAGGAAACCGCCCGCATTAAGGGAGAGCCCGGTCCGGGAGCCGCCTACCCCGTCGGAGGCGAACTTCTGGTCATTGGGCCAGACGCCGACGGCGCCGACGGCGATGCCACAGTGCAGCGCTACAGCGTTGACGGTGACGCTATCGGTGATCCACTCCGCTGCGCTGACCTCGGGGTGACCGGGCAGACCAGGGCCGGCATTGTGGTGGACTGTGCCGACGACTCCGTCCTGGTGCAGGACAGCAACGATGGGGTGGAGGCCAGCAGGATCAGCCGACCGGACGGTCCACGACCACACGGTGATCTGTCCGGACGCGCGCTGCGCCCCGTGCTTTCGGCCCCGGCGGGCGACGACGGGTACTGGACGATCAACACCCGCAGCGGGGAGTGGGCCCTGACCCCGACCGAGGAAGCACTCCGCACCGTTGTGGCCAGTGACGACGATGAGGAGCGTGTGCTCGGTATCACGGAGGACGGGACGCTCAACGTATACGTGGCGGGGAATGTGGTGGCGACCGCTGACGCCTCCGCCGCGGATGACGCGGGTGACGAGTCCTCGCCGTCGCACACAAGCGGCAGTGCTGACCTGATCGTTGACCGCTCCCGCGCCTACCTGCGCACCAACTCCGGCATCAGCGAGATCGACTACGTTGACAACGCCAGGGTGTCGCGCGAGTTCGCCATCGACGCTCTGTCTGCCCTCCGACAGGTGGGTGCCTGATGCGCAGGGCATCGCAGCGTCGCCGCACGGTTGTTGGATACGGTGTGGCTGCCGTGGCACTCACGGTGGCGCTCGCCGGGTGTGGAGCGCAGGGCGGAGACGCGAGCTCCGACGGGCCAACCGTTGTTGTGAGCACCAACATCCTGGGCGACGTGGTTGAGCAGATCGCCGGTGACCAGGTTCAGGTCACAACCCTGATGAAACCGGACGCCGACCCGCACTCGTTTGAGATTTCTGCGCGTGAGGCGCAGGCGCTTGACTCCGCCGACCTCATCATTAGCAACGGTCTTGGCCTGGAGGAGGGGCTCGGCCAGCACCTTGATCAGGCCGCCCAGTCCGGGGTGCCGCTGCTGGCCGTTGGCGAACACGTTGACCCGATTGTGTATGGCTCCTCCGCCGGTGACAGCGCGGGCCAGGACGATCCGCACTTCTGGACCGACCCGGTCAGGATGGACACGGCCGTTGCTGTGATGACGGAGGCGCTCGCTGAGGTCGACGGCATCAACGCGGAGCAACTGACGGCCAGCTCCGAGGCCTACCGCGGTGAACTCAGCGAGCTGGACACCGAGATGCGGGCCGCCTTTGACCGCATTCCGGATGGGCGACGGGCCCTCGTCACCAACCACCACGTGTTTGCCTACCTGGCTGAGCGTTACGACTTCCGTGTCCTCGGTGCTGTTCTCCCGAGCGGCACAACCCTGGCCGCACCGAGTGCATCCGATCTGGCCGAGCTGGCCGGGGTGATCACCGAGGCGGGCGTGCCAACCATCTTTGCCGACTCGTCACAGCCGGACCGGCTTGTTCAGGTGCTGGCCGAGGAAGCCGACGTTGAGGTGGCGGTTGTCAGCCTGTTCACCGAGTCGCTCAGCGCAGCCCAACCGGGGGCGGGCAGCTACCTGGAGATGATGCGAAGCAACACCAAGCGCATCAGTGACGGCCTGGCGGGCGCTACCAGGGAGAACTGACCAACAAGAGCACACGACACCGGTCCTGCCTGCAGCACGTCTGACAGCTGGCGGCGAGGGCGCAGAAACCACGGGCGGCAGGGCCGCCCCGCACAAGAAAGAGAAGAATGAAAAAACGCAGCACAGCACTGACACTCATCGCCGGTGCCGCCCTGGGCGGGTTCCTGCTCAGCGGTTGCAGCACCACAGCCAGCACACCCGACGCCGACGGAACCACGGCCGCGGGCGAATCGGCCGGTCGCATTGCGCTGACCTACGACGGCGGAATCTATGTTCTCAACGCCGCAACGCTTGAGCAGATCGCCGATCTGCCGCTCGAGGGGTTCAACCGGCTCAACTCGGCCGGTGACGGCCGCCACGCCATGATCACCACAACAGAGGGCTTCAGAGCGCTGGACACCGGATCGTGGAGCGACGACTCCGGTGCAGCCCAGACCGGTACTCCCGTCATCACTGACATCCTGTTCCCCGCCGAGGCGGCAGGGCACGTGGTGAAGCACGAGGGACGCACGGTCCTGTTTGCCGACGGCACGGGTGACATGACCCTGTTTGACACCGACGCCCTCCGCGACGCCACCAGCGCGGCAGACGTGAAACCCAGCACCGTGACCTCGGAGGAGGCGCACCACGGCGTCGCCATCGAACTCAGCAACGGCACCCTGCTGTCAACGTTGGGAAACAGCGAGGAGCGCACGGGCGTTCGACTGCTTGACGCCGACCACAGCACCGAACTGTCACGCAACGAGGAGTGCCCCTCCGTTCACGGTGAGGGAACCGTGGCGGGCGAGATCGCGATCTTCGGCTGCTCCGACGGTGCCCTTGTGGTGCAGGACGGCGAGTTCACCAAGCTGGACAGCCCGACCGAGTACGGCCGCATCGGCAACGTGTACGTATCGGACAGCTCACCCATCGCCTTTGGCGACTACAACTCCGACCCCGACTCCGAGGGCTACCTCCTGACGGAGCTGGCCCGGGTGGACACCGAGGCAGGCACGCTGGAACGCGTCGAGCTGCCGGAGGGCATCAGCTACACCTGGCGCGGAGCGGCGCGTGACGCCAACAACAATCTGCTGCTGCTTGGTTCGGACGGTGCTCTGCACGTCATCAGCGAGGACAGTGGTGAAGTGACCGCGAGCTCCGACCTCTTTGACGCGTGGGAAAGCCCCGTCGAGTGGCAGGAGTCGCACCCCGG
>JBQELM010000027.1:0-12259 GCA_052103915.1 Mycetocola sp.
AAGCGATAACCGCGGCGCGGTCAGCACAGCCTGAACTGTGCCGACCCCACCGCGGTCGGGAAAACGCTAGCCGCGCAGCTGGGCGATCAGGCGTGCGGTGGCGAGGGCTGCCTCGGCCGCCTCCCTGCCCTTGTCTTCACGAGAGCCGGGAAGTCCCGCGCGGTCAATGCCCTGTTCCTCGTTGTCGATGGTCAGAACACCAAATCCGATTGCCTTGCCGGTCTGCACGCTCACGGTGGTGAGCCCGTCGGTGGCGGCGGAGGACACGTACTCAAAGTGCGGGGTTCCCCCGCGGATGATGACGCCAAGCGCCACGACGGCGTCAGCACCGGACTCCAGGGCGGCACGCGCGGCAACCGGAAGCTCAAAGCTGCCGGGAACCCGGACGAGCGAGTGTGTGGCACCCGACTCCTCAAGAGTGGCAACCGCCCCGGCAATCAGGCCGTTGGTGATGGTCTCGTGCCACTGCCCCGCAATGACAACAACGGTGAGGCCGGTGCCGTCGGTGATGATCTGGGGTACTCCTGCGCTGCTCATGCGATTCCTTCTGTTGGGGTCTGGGCTGAGGGTGCGGCAACCGACGCGACTGAGTTTGACGGGGTCTGCGTGTCTTCAGACGGGGTGTTCAGTCCACCGGAGGCAAACAGGTGACCCATGCGGTCACGCTTGGTCTCCAGGTAGTGGGCGTTGACCTCGCCGATTCCCACCACAAGGGGAACCCGTCCGCTGATGTGCACACCGTGCTGTTCCAGCTGGCGCTGCTTCTCCGGGTTGTTGGTCAGCAGGCGCGCGTCGGTCACACCAATGTCAGAGAGGATGGCCGCCGCCGCGGTGTAGTCGCGGGCGTCGGCGGGGAGGCCAAGCGCCAGGTTGGCGTCAAGGGTGTCAAGGCCGTCCTCCTGCAGACGATAGGCGCGCAGCTTGTTGATCAGGCCAATGCCGCGGCCCTCCTGCCCACGCAGGTAGACCACAACACCACCGTCGCGGTTGATGGTGTCAAGCGCGGCATCCAGCTGCGGTCCGCACTCGCACTTCAGCGAGCCGAAGGCCTCACCGGTCAGGCACTCGGAGTGCACCCTGACCAGGGAGCCGGGGCCGGGCGTTCCGGAGATGATGGCGATGTGGTCCGCACCGCTGACGTGGTCACGGTAGGCGCGCAGACGGAAGGTGCCGTGCGTGGTCGGCACGGTTGTCTCCACCTCAAAGCTGACAACGCTGTCGTCCGTCACCGCGTCGTGTGCCGGGCGTGCGGGGGCGGAGTCTCCGGTGGCCTGCCCGTCGAGCGCGTTGAGGTGGTCAATCAGCTCGGCAATGGTGATCACCACCAGGTTGTTGGCCGCACCCAGCTCGAGCAGACCGGGGTAGCGCATCATGTCGCCGTCGTCCTGCACAACCTCTGCAATGGCGGCGACCGGGGTCAGACCGGCCAGCCGGACAAGCTCAACCGATGCCTCGGTGTGGCCGGCACGCTCGCGAACGCCACCGGCAACGGCGCGGAGCGGGACAATGTGTCCCGGGCGAATCAGATCGCCCGGAACGGCATCGGGTGAGCCGAGCGTGCGCAGGGTGTGTGCCCGGTCTGAGGCCGAGATGCCGGTGCTGATCCGGTCGGCCGCGTCAACGGTGATCGTATAGGCGGTCCGACGCGGGTCCTGGCCGTCGGCCACCATGAGGGGGAGCTGCAACCGGTCGGCGATCTCGGCCGTCATCGGTGCACACACGTAACCGCTGGTGTGCCTGATGGTCCAGGCCAGCCACTCGCGGCTGGCGGTCTGGGCGGCAAGGACAACGTCACCCTCGTTTTCGCGACCCTCATCGTCGGCAACAAGGACGGGGCGGCCGGCGCGAAGCGCCTCAAGGGCCAAATCAATTCGTGAGCCGCTCATGCGCGGGACTCCTTTGCGTTCAGTGCAATCAATCGCTCAACGTGGCGAGCAAGAATGTCGGTTTCGATGTTGACGTGCGAGCCAACAGTGAGGCCACCCAGCGTGGTGGCCGTGAGTGTTTCGGGGATGAGGGAGACCTCAAACCACTGCGTGTCCTGGTCAGCGTCGCTGATACCACTGACAGTGAGGGACACACCGTTCACGGTGATGGAACCCTTGGCCGTCACCAGCCTGGCGTTGTCGGCGTCAAGGCTGAATCGCAGCACCCGCCAGGCGTCACCGTCGGTGCGGGCCAGCAGCTCGGCCGTGCCGTCAATGTGGCCCTGCACGATGTGACCGCCCAACCGTGAGTCAACGCGGGCGGCACGCTCCAGATTGACGGGTTGCCCCACCTGGGCGTCACTGAACGTCGAGGTTGCCAGACTCTGGGCCATGACGTCGGCGGTGAACGAATCGTCTGTCTGCTCGATCACGGTCAGGCAGACACCGCTCACGCTGATGGAGTCACCGTGGTGGGCATCCGAGACAACCAGCGGGCCGCGCACCGTAAACCGTGCGGCGTCAGGGCTGTGGCTGATGGCTGTAATGGTGCCGATTTCTTCAATAATTCCGGTGAACACTAGTTCTGTCCTTTCGCGTGAGCGACAAGTTTGAGGTCATCACCCAGCGGGGTGACCTCGGTAAATCGGTAGCGGAGCGCCCCGGTGATGCTGCTGACGCCCAGGTCGTCGAGGGCAACGCGGGGGCCACCCAGAAGTGCGGGGGCCAGGTAGAGCAGCACGGTGTCGGCCAGGCCCTCACGGATGAGCGAGCTGGCCAGTCGTGGCCCGCCCTCAACAAACACCGAGCGGATGCCGGCCCTGTGCAGCTCGGCCAGGTCGGCGGCCAGGTCGTCGCCCTCAAGCGTGATGAGTTGTGCGGGGTGCTGGCGGACAGCGGCATCGGCTGGAATGTCGCGGTGCCCCACAACAACGGGCACCGGCTGAGCGGGGTACAGCTCGCCGTCTGGGGTTCGGGCCGTGAGAGCGGGGTTGTCGGCCAGGACCGTGCCAATCCCGGCAAGAATGGCGTCGGCGCGGGAGCGCTCGCGGTGAACATCCGCCCGAGCCTCGGGACCGGTGATCCACTGACTTGACCCGTCCGCGGCGGCGGCACGGCCATCCAGGGTGCTCGCCCATTTGACGGTGACCAGTGGCCGTCCCAGCCGGGCTGTTGTGAGCCAATCGCCGAGCAGGTCCTCGCCCTGCGCCTCCAGAACCCCACCGGTCACCCGAACACCGGCGGCGCGAAGCCGTTCAGCCCCGCCAGAGGAGGCGTCACCGGGGTCTGCGACCGAGTAGATGACCTCGGCGATTCCCGCGGCAATGAGCGCCTCGGCGCAGGGTCCAGTCCGACCGGTGTGGTTGCACGGCTCGAGCGAGACAATCGCCGTCGCACCGTGGCTGGCCTCCGGGCTGAGCTGGGAGAGTGCATCAACCTCGGCGTGGGGGGTTCCTGAACCCCGGTGATAGCCCTCGGCAATGATCTCGCCGGCCGGGCTCACAATGACGCAGCCCACTTGGGGGTTCACACCGCGCTCTGGCCCCTGCCCAGCAAGCGCAAACGCGCGGAGCATGAGGGAGTCTTGCTCAGTCGGGGGTGGTGCGTTGTCCATGGTGTCCTCGGCGTTAAATTGGGCCGGGGCAGGGGAAGCGGACGAACGACGGCTCGCGCCATCGACGTGCTGCCTCCCTTCCGGACTCGAGGCGACTCGTATTCTGAGCCACCCCATCACCGTCGGTTCCGGAATTTCACCGGATCAACCACAGCTGTGAGGCTGCGGCTCGCGGACTGTCACCGCCGGTTCGGATTCTCACCGACCCCGGAGCACGTTCTTCAGTGTCATCGTAGTTCAACCCGGGGCTTACGGCTTTATTCCGGGACGCGCATGACTCAGCGTGACATTTTTGTTCGGGTGTCCCTGGCGCGGACAGGCTGATGGTTCAGCGGGACCGGCGGAGCAGCTCCCTCGCGCTCGGTGCGTCGATGATCAGATTGGTGATCAGCCCGGCGGCGATGGCGCCACGCAGGGCGGGCAGCTTGCCCTGCCCGGCCACCACACACAGCCGGCGGGAAATCGAACGGATTGTTGCCAGCGGTGGACCGGATGAGCGGGAGTTCAGGGAGATGCCGTTTTCTGTCCCGTCTTCGCGGTAGAAGACAGTGGCCACGTCGCCCACCACTCCGTCGGCGGCGAGAGAGTCATAGTCATTGGCATCAAGGTAGCCGCCGCTGTAGACGTGGCTCGGCACACTGGCAAACGGGGAGCCAAGTCCAAAGAGGGCAACATCGAGCCGCTTTTGAACGGTCAGCACCCGCTGAATGCTCCGCTCCGCCCACAGCGCGGTCCTGGTGTCAGGGTTGTCAAAGAGCGCGGGAACAGGGAACTGTTGAACGGTCATGCTGTAGGCGCTGGCAAAGCGTTGCAGGATTTCGCTCGCATAGAGCAGACCGGTTGTGCTGGGGTTGGCTGCGCCGTTGAGCTGCACAACCATGGAATTGTGCGTTGTCTTGGGGCTCACGTGTCGGCTGATCGCGGTCACGGTTGACCCCCACGCGATTCCGACCCGCATGTTGGAGTCAACGTAGGAGGTCAGAACGCGGGCGGCCGTTCGGGCGACCCGGTCAAGCCTGTCGACCGCGTTGATGCGGTCGGGCATGGGAACAACGTTGGCGTTCAGGCCGAAGCGGTCACGAATGTCGCTCTCCAGCTGGCGCGGCTCCTCCAGTGGCGAGTGGATGCTGATGTGCACCAGTCCCGTTGCCTTTGCATAGCTGAGCAGCCGGGACACCGTTGACCGTGACGTGCGCAGTTCTCTGGCGATCGTGTCCATCGTCAGATCCTGCTCGTAGTAGAGCTGAGCGGCGATCAATGCGTCACGGGTTTTGTCCGGCAGGCCCAGATGTCCCCTGTCTGAGGGGGGCTCTGTGGCCCGGAAAGGCGGGGGAGTGGGGGTATCGGGCATGATCCGTGCACATCCGTTCACTAGGTTTGACCGATTGTGAAGCCTAGCCAAAAATTGAAGCAGAAACACCATCTGCCTGTCATACAAAGGAGTTCCCGTGAGTCACCACTCGCTCACCGCCGCCGACGTCGCCGCTCTCAAGGAGCGGCCCCGAGCGCAGGTTCTGGTGGTCGGTGGTGGAATCAACGGCATCGCCACCTTCCGCGACCTGGCCCTTCAGGGTGTTGACGTCGCCCTTGTCGAGCGCAACGACTACTGCTCCGGTGCCTCGGCCGCCTCAAGTCACATGATCCACGGCGGAATCCGCTACCTCGAGAACGGCGAGTTCCGTCTGGTCAAGGAGTCGGTCACCGAGCGCAATGGACTGCTCTCCATCGCACCGCACTACGTGAAGCCGCTGGAGACGACAATCCCAATCTTCTCCACCTTCTCCGGCATCCTCTCCGCTCCGCTGCGTTTCCTCACCCACAAGCAGGGCAAGGCCAAGGAGCGCGGTGCCTTCCTGATCAAGACCGGCCTGGTGCTGTACGACTCCTTCTCCCGTGGTGGCGGCGCCGTTCCCCGTCACGTGTTCCGTGGTCGCAAGTCCGCGCTGAAAACCCTGCCGCGACTGAACCCCGGCCTGAAATACACCGCCACCTACTTTGATGCTTCCGTTCACGACCCCGAGCGGCTCGCGCTTGACGTCCTCAATGACGGTCGGGCCGTCGGTGACCAGGCCCGCTCAGCCAACTACGTTGAGGCGGTCGGAACCCGCAACGGTGCAACAGTGCTCCGCGACCGCCGCAGTGGTGACGAATTTGAGTTCACCGCCGACCTGGTGATCAACGCCTCCGGTCCCTGGACCGACCTGACCAACGCTGCATTGGGCGACACCACCACCTACATGGGCGGAACCAAGGGATCGCACATTGTGCTTGACCACCCCGAGTTGCTGGCGGCCACCGGCGGACGCGAAATCTTCTTTGAGAACAATGACGGCCGCATCGTGCTGATCTACCCGCTTAAGGGCAAGGTCATGGTCGGCACAACGGACCTTGAGGCAGACCCCCGCGAGGACACCGTCTGCACCGACGACGAGATCGACTACTTCTTTGAGCTCATCTCTCACGTGTTCCCCGACATCGCGGTGTCTCGTGACCAGATCGTCTACACCTTCTCCGGTATCCGTCCGCTTCCCGGCCACGGCGACACCGCCCCCGGCTTTGTCTCCCGGGACTACCGCATCGTTGACGGTTCGGCCGACGGCATCCCCACCCTCTCCCTTGTGGGTGGAAAGTGGACAACCTTCCGCGCCCTGGCCGCGCACCTCAGTTCAGAGGCCCTCCAGCGCATCGGTGTTGAGCGTCGTGTTGACACACAGAAGCTCGCCATCGGCGGTGGTGTTGGGTTCCCCCGCACGGACGCTCAGCGTCAGGTCTGGGTGCGTGCGCACGCCGACGGTGTCAACGCGGCCCGCGCCGAGCAGCTGCTTGAACGCTATGGAACCGTCGCGGCCGCCGTCATTGACCGCTCCGTTGATGAGGGCGATGCGCCGCTGTCAACGCTGCCCGACTACAGCGTCGCTGAGGTCCGCTACCTGGCCGAGGCCGACCACGTTGAGCACCTGGACGACATTGTTCTGCGCCGCAGCTCCATTGCGTTCACCGGTCAGGCCACAACGGAAAGCATCACAGAGATTGCGGAGATCGTTGCCCCTGTGCTCGGCTGGGACGAGCAGCGTCGTGAGGACGAGATCACCGCTCTCATCACCGTGCTGAAGGACCGGCACCGTGTGATCCTCACCGCGGCAGAAAAAACTCAACACTAGAGAAGGATTCCCGGCCGGGTCACCGGCCGGGTCGTCCACCCCGCCGGGGATGGACGTCAACGACGGGGTCGATGATGATCGCGCCGTCACAGCAGAGAAGGAAGTCAAAGTGGACACAACATTGGGAACGGTGTTCCTCTCAGAGGTGGTGGGAACAGCAATGCTGATCCTGCTTGGTGGCGGCGTTGTCGCCAACGTTGTCCTGGCAAAAACTAAGGGCTTCGACGGCGGCTGGTTGCTCATCAACGTTGGTTGGGCCCTCGCGGTGTTTGGTGGTGTGACCGTCTCCTACGCGTCGGGTGCACACCTGAACCCTGCCGTGACCGTTGGCCTTGCGGCGTCGGGTCTTGAGGAGTTTGTGCCGGGCGTGGCCGTCAGCCTTGGCTCGATCGCTGTGTACATCGGCGCGCAGATGATCGGTGCCTTCATCGGTGCTGTCCTGGTGTTCCTCGCCTACAAGAAGCACTTTGACGAGACCACCGACCAGGGCGCAAAGCTCGGCGTGTTCTCGACGGGCCCCGGCATCCGCAGCTACGGCTGGAACACACTCACCGAGGTTTTCGGCACGTTTGTGCTTGTCTTTGCCGTTGTTGGTTTCAGCCGCGTTGGTGAAGCAGACCTCGGTACCCCGGCCGGTATGGCCGCGCTCGGCGCCATCCCCGTCGCCTTCATCGTTCTGGCCATCGGTGCCTCGCTCGGTGGTCCGACCGGATACGCCATCAACCCCGCCCGTGACCTTGGTCCCCGTATCGCTCACGCCGTGCTGCCGATCAAGAACAAGGGAACAAGCGACTGGTCCTACGCGTGGGTCCCGGTTGTAGGACCGCTCATCGGTGGTGTCCTTGCCGGGTGGAGCTCCACCCTGCTGCTGCCGATCATGGGCTAGCCAGACCTCAACACTCACCACACATGGAAACGAAGGAGTAACACCATGGCGGAATACATCATCGCAATTGACCAGGGAACAACCTCGTCGCGGGCAATTCTGTTCGACAAGGCCGGGTCGATTGTGTCGACCGGTCAGCTGGAGCACGAGCAGATTTTCCCGCAGGCTGGCTGGGTTGAGCACGACCCGATCGAGATCTGGAACAACACGCGTGAGGCCATCGGTCAGGCGCTGTCCAAGGCTGGCGTGACCCGCCACAACGTTGAGGCGATTGGTATCACCAACCAGCGCGAGACCGCCGTGGTCTGGGACAAGACAACGGGTCAGCCGGTATACAACGCCATCGTCTGGCAGGACACCCGCACCCAGAAGATCGTTGACCGCCTGGCCGAGGACGGCGGCGTTGAGCGGTTCAAGGACGTTGTGGGTCTTCCGCTCGCCACCTACTTCTCCGGAACCAAGATCACCTGGATCCTGGAGAACGTCGAGGGCGCGCGGGAGAAGGCCGAGGCCGGTGACCTGCTGTTCGGCACAACCGACAGCTGGATCATCTGGAACCTCACCGGCGGTGTTGACGGGGGTATTCACGTCACCGACGTGACCAACGCCAGCCGCACGCTGTTCATGGACCTGAAGACGCTGACCTGGCGTGAGGACATCCTCGCCGAGTTTGGTGTCCCGCTGTCCATGCTTCCCGAGATCAAGAGCTCCTCCGAGGTCTACGGTCACGCATCGGGCGACAGCCTGCTGCGTGAGACGCCGATTGCCGGAATCCTGGGTGACCAGCAGGCCGCGACCTTTGGTCAGGCCGCGTTTGACGCCGGTGAGGCGAAGAACACCTACGGCACCGGTAACTTCCTGATCTTCAACACGGGTGAAGAGATCGTGAAGTCGGAGAACGGCCTGCTCACAACGGTCGGCTACAAGCTGGGCGACCAGCCGGCGCACTACGCGCTTGAGGGCTCGATTGCTGTGACAGGTTCACTCATCCAGTGGCTGCGCGACAACCTTGGCCTGATCAACTCCGCCCCCGAGGTTGAGGAGCTGGCCAAGAAGGTCGAGGACAACGGTGGCGTCTACATCGTTCCCGCGTTCTCCGGCCTGTTTGCACCGTACTGGCGTCCCGACGCCCGTGGTGCCGTTGTGGGTCTGACCCGCTTTGTGAACAAGAACCACGTCGCTCGCGCTGCCCTTGAGTCAACGGCGTTCCAGACCGCTGAGGTTCTTGACGCGGTCAACGCCGACTCCGGTGTTCCGCTTGAGGAGCTCAAGGTTGACGGTGGTATGACGGCCAACGACACCCTGATGCAGTTCCAGGCGGACATGCTCGGTGTTCCCGTTGTGCGTCCGGTTGTCGCGGAGACCACGGCGCTGGGTGCGGCCTACGCAGCCGGTCTTGCTGTTGGGTTCTGGTCGGACCTGAACGATCTGCGCGGCAACTGGCAGGAGGACAAGCGCTGGACGCCCAACCTGGACGGTGCTGAGCGTGATCGCCAGTACCGCCTGTGGAAGAAGGCTGTGACCCGCACCTTCGACTGGGTGGATGAGGACGTCCGCTAGCTCCTGCTGAGCTGAGACCTCTCACACCACTGGGGCCCACCACATTCTTGATGTGGTGGGCCCCGGTGTTCGTGTGGAGCGTTCGCGGTGTGCGATCCGTGACCGGTACCCACGCCTCCGTGGCAGTCCGTGGCAGTCCGTGGCAGTCCGTGGCGGTCCGTGGCGGTCCGTGGCGGTCCGTGGCGGTCCGTGGCAGTCCGGTGTCTGTACCGGTCTGGTGTTTGCGGCCGCCGTCAGAGCGGCTCAACCGGTTGCCGCAGAATGGTTCTCAGACGCTCCGGTGCGCTCCGGCGCGGATCACCGAGGTACACCTCGTGGTGGTGTCCGGTCGGGCGGAACCCGCGTTCGGGGAGAATCTGATCGTGCATCACCCGCAGAACGGGACCCTCATCGCTGTACGGACCGATGTGCAGGGTCTGGACCACCAGCCCTTCGGCGAGAGTGCCCAGGGTAACGGGCACGGTTCCGGTGATTTTCCCTGCGGCGGTGAGAGCCGACTCAACGGTCCGCAGATCGTCCTGTGTGATCCAGTCGGGAACCATGATCATCATGGTCCAGCGCCACTGCGACCTGTCCGTACTGTGAGTGAACACGCTCAGGTCCTCGGCCCACCACAGTCCCTCAAGTGGCATGACGGTGACGTCGCGGTCATACTCTTTTCTGCTGCGGAACTTGAGGCCGTACGCCACCGCGTACAGCGTCGCCAGTGCGGCCGCATAGTCGGGGGAGCTGTTGGGGTCTCCCTGCCCCGTCGTCATCAAGAACTGCAGGGGAGGGACGGTGACGGTGTCAAAGCGTCCGGCACGAGCGCGGTAACTACCAATCTCTTTTTTGCCGTCGAACGTCATCGTTCCCTCCCCTTCTGTTCCCGGCGTCAGCGCCGTCGTTTAGGCGTGCGGGACAACAACCGCGCGCCCATTGAGCTCTCCACTCTCCAGTTTGCGGTACGCCTCGAGTGCATTGTCCAGGCTAAACCGCTCGATGGCCGGAACAATCTGACCGGCGCGGTACATGGCAACAACCTCGTGCAGTTCCTCGATGGTTCCCCAGTAGGTGTTGGTCGTTTCTGCCTCGTACGGGTTGGTGAAGAACGACCAGTTGGCCGTGCCACCGGCAATGCCCACAACGGTCAGCCGCGATCGGTGGGCGAGAACGGACTGGGCAAGCGCGATCGTGGGGGAGGCCCCAACAAAATCGAACGCGGCGTCAATGCCGTGGCCGCCGGTGATCTCGCGAATGCGTGCAGCCTGGTCGGCGCCGCCGGGAACAACAACGGCACCGGCAGCCTCCGCCGCGGCGAGGGCCTCCGGCTTGATGTCCGTCGCAATGACGGTCGCGCCGGTCAGTGCGGTCAGGATTTGAACGGCAATCTGGCCCAGACCGCCCAAGCCGATGACGAGGGCGAACTTCCCGCCGCCGGCCAGCTTGGGAAGCGACAGTTTGATGGCGTGGTACGGCGTCAGGGCAGCGTCTGCGAGCGGCGCGGCAGCAACCGGGTCGGCGTCGCCCAGCGGGACCAGATTGCGTGCGGGAACGGTGACGTACTCGGCCATGCCGCCGTCACGTCCCAGACCGATGCCCATGTACGGCGTCTGTGCAACGTTGGCGCAGTAGGTGTCCTGGCCGCGCGAGCAGGCGGCGCAGTGGCCACAGCCGATGGGGCCGTAAACCAGGTAGGCGTCACCCTCGGTAAAACCGGTCACGCCCTCACCCACCCCGGCAACCCAGCCGGAGTTCTCGTGGCCAAGCACAAACGGCGGCTTCTGGGCACCGGGAGCGTCAGGGGTGAAGTCCTTGTAAATGGCGACGTCCGAGTGGCAGGCGCCCGCGCCCGCGACCTTGAGCAGGACCTCGCCGGGGCCTGGGGTGGGGACGGGGACGTCGGTCAGGCTCGGGAATGTCTGCCAGTCCTGGAAAACAACAGCTTTCATGGTGAGGGGTTCCTTCTGTCATGGGGTGCACCGGGGGTGTGGTGCCCTCCAAGAATATCTTTCTCACCTGTTACATAGTTGACCGGATTGGTACCGCCACGATGTGCTCAGGGCCCCAGCAGGGCGGCCGTAAACTCCGTCAGCGATGACACACGGTGCACTCCGGCGGCGCTCACCTCGTCGGCGATCTGTTCATCCGTCACGTCACCGTCACCGTGGCCAAGCGCAGCTGCGTCAACCGCGCCCCTGGTCAACCACACCCCGGTCAGCCCGGCCTGCGCCGCGCCAATGGCGTCCGTGCGCAGACGGTCCCCAACGTAGATCGCGTTCTCCGGGGCCACCCCGTATCGCTCAACCGCGCGGTCAAAGATCACACGGTCCGGCTTGGCCACACCCTCAGCACCGGAGAAGACCGGGTGCTCAAAGCGGTCGCTCAGGCCAAGCCTGTTCAGCTTGACCCGCTGATAGTCCTCCTCACCGTTGGTGATGAGACCGATGCGATAGCCGGCCTCGTCGAGGGCATCAAGCGTGGGAATGGCGTCGTCAAAGAGGGTCCAGCTGGTGCGGTACCGCTCAAAATAGGCGTCAAACCAGCCGTCAGCCTCGGCATCGGTGGGGGCACTGCGGAACTCGGACACAAAGTCGACGGCCCTGGCGCGACGCTGCTCGATCATGCTGAGCTCACCGCTGAGGTAGCGATGGTAATGCCTGTGCTCCAGCTCGTGCCAGTGCCCGATGGCTCGCTGCGCGTCCACACCGCTGATCCGGTGCGGACCGTCGGTGATGTGGGAGAGCAGGCCACGCTCCACCGCGCTGCGGTGGTCGAGCAGGGTGTCGTCCAGGTCAAACAGGACCAGGCTGACACCGTCTCCGATGCTCATCAGCGTCGGCCGGGGCGCAGCAGTCCCACCCGGTTGTACACCTGCTCCAGGGTGCGCTCGGCACGCTCAGAGGCAACATCGGCCGCGGCCGACAGGATCCGGTCAAGCTCGGCCGGGTCGTCAAGGAGTTCAGCCGTGCGCTGCGCAATGGGCGTGAACGTTCCCGTGACGCTCTCGGCGACGGCCTTCTTCAGGTCGCCGTAGCCGCGACCCGTGAACTCCTCCGTGATGGCCTCAATGCTCTGACCGGTGAGCGCTGCATGAATGGCAAGGAGGTTGCTGACGCCCGGCTTGGCCTCA